>CAKQFW010000233.1 GCA_934230965.1 uncultured Prevotella sp. | reverse complement strand
TATGCCAATACCGTCGACTTTGGCTCAAACGCCTTTGGCATAAAAACGGCCTGCAAAACCTATTTTGGCATCAAGCCCAGCCAGCTCACCCCCGACCAGGCTGCCATCCTCGTAGGCATGCTAAAGGCCACCACCTATTATAACCCCATCTCGCACCCCGAAAACAGCCTTAAGCGCCGCAACGTGGTGCTGGGACGCATGGTGCAGCACGGCCACCTCTCGCAAGAACAATATGCCACCTTTAGCGCCCTGCCCATCAAGCTCGACTATAGCGTTGAAACCAACTATGATGGCGAGGCCCTCTACTTTCGCGAGCATCTGGCCTCTTATCTTAAAGACTGGTGCCACGATAATGGCTACGACCTCTACAGCTCGGGCCTAAAAATATACACCACCCTCGACTCTAAGATGCAAGCCTATGCCGAGCAAGCTGCTAACAAGCAGATGAAGATCATACAGCGCAACTTTAATAACCACTGGGGCAAAGAAGACCCCTGGCAAGACGAGACGCACCACGTTATACCAGGCTTTATCGAGGGCATAGCCAAGCGACAGCCCGTATACCAGTATCTCACCAACAAGTATCCTAACAACCCCGACTCGGTAGAATATTACCTCAACAAGCCCCACACCGTAAAGCTGTTCGATTACGACCACGGCTACATTGAGAAACAGGCCTCTACCCTCGACTCTATACGCTACATGGTGCGCTTCATGCACTGCGCCTTCGTGGCCATGGAGCCCCAAACGGGTGCCGTAAAGGCATGGGTGGGCGACATCAACTTTGGCTCATGGAAGTATGACAAAGTTACAGCCATGCGCCAGCCAGGCTCCACCTTCAAGCTCTTTGTCTATACCGAGGCCATGAACCAGGGCCTTACGCCCTGCGACAAGCGCCGCGACGAATACATCAGCATGCCCGTATACGACAAGCAAAAGCAGCAAGAGGTGCTCTGGACACCTACCAATGCTAATGGTAGCTTCTCGGGCGACTCGGTACCCCTCAAGGGCGCCTTTGCTCGAAGCATCAACTCGGTTGCCGTGCGCCTGGGCCAAGAAATGGGCATAGCGCGCATTATCGACACGGCACACAAAATGGGCATCAACAGCCCCCTCGACGACAACCCCTCGCTGGCCTTAGGCTCAAGCGATGTTAACCTCTTAGAGCTAGCTAACGCCTATTGCACCGTGGCCGACGATGGCCGCCACCACGAGCCCACCGTCATCACACGCATCGTCGACAAAGAGGGACGCGAGGTATACACCAGCGCCACCACCACCACGCAGGCCATACCCTACCGCAGCGCTTTCCTTATGCAGCAGCTGCTCATGGGCGGCATGCGCGAGCCAGGCGGCACCTCAATGAGTTTTGGCGGCTTCGTAGGCAAGCACCGCGACACCGACTGGGGCGGCAAGACAGGCACCTCAAACAATCACTCCGACGCATGGTTTATGGCCGTTAGTCCGCGCCTCGTCGTTGGCGCATGGGTGGGCGGCGAGTATCGCTGCATACACTTCCGCACAGGCGCCTTAGGTCAGGGCAGCCGCACCGCCTTACCCCTGTGTGGCTATTTTGTCGAGGCCGTACTAAACGACCCCACCTTTAGCCGCTATCACGCCAAATTTGGCAAGCCCAAAGACGACGCCATAACCTACGGCATGTACAACTGTGCCAGCTACGTTACACGCGCTAAGCGCGACACGCTAAACACCGACAGCATTGCCATAGACGACGAGATAATGCTGAACGAGGCTGGAGAGCCCATCACACACAGTAGCGCCACCAGCACCGACGAAAAGCATCCCGCACAGCGTGGGAGCAGTCACAGCACCACCGAAGAGGTAGTTGACTTTAACAACCTGTAACCCGCTCTCTCCGAGAGCATTACAAAAATCAGAAGAAGCGTATAGACCACTGCAGGGTATCTATACGCTTCTTTTTCTGTTATAGCTTTTTATGTCTTATTCGTTGAATTTTCTTTTCTTCCTTCATGAGGTAGGCCGATGGTGGCAATTCAGGCATCAGTTCATCAAGAGCATCAATCTGCCCTATCGCTTTCAGCAGCAAAAGGAAAGTACTGAGCGAAATATTGTTTGATGCACCATTCTCAAACTTATGAATGGTTGTGATTGTAATACCCGATTGTTCAGATACCTCTTTCTGCGTCATATTACTACTCAGACGATAATCTTTAAATCTTGCACCAAGAAGTTTCACTAATTCTAGTATAGAATACTCGTAATAATCTATCATTACCTCACGTCTTTAAATTATACTACATTATAAGTTAAGCCCATATTTTGGCCTTATCTTATATTATACTTATATTTATCGGCGTAAAAACACTCATTATTTTCAAACTACCCAAACTATCGTAATAGAAATTTGTTTTTTGTATACTTTTTAACCTTTCTGAAGGTGAGAAGGTCAAAAGAGCTACACTCAACCTTCGTTTTATTTGAACAGTTACATAACATTACCATATAATGGCTTTTTATTGTAAAATCCGACAAATACAATAAAACTCCATCCCTATCAAATTTATATACATCTCGAAACTGCTATATTCAATGGAGTTCAGCAGTACAGTTCATTTTGAAATAATTATTTATCAAATAAGACATCCCTATGCCATTCCAAAAAATCTTTTCGTGGCATATAGTCAAGGGCTTCGTTTAAGGGCTTGCCGATGAACGGCATAAAGAATTGTTGGTAATAGGTGTCATTTGCGTGTTTCTTCAAACGTGAAGAAACAATCATCTTGTAATCATCGTCGAAAGAAATAAGGCCTTTATCAAAGGCTGAGTCGTAGAGAGAAGACAGGCAAATACCATTCTCAGGATTTAAACGTTCTTTTTCATTTTCAGCCCAAGGGATAATATGGCTTGCAATAAGAAGTTCTGGAATGTCTAATCCAGACACAGCACATTTATCATCATAGTTGACAAGAATCATGTGGCGGAAAAAGTCTTGATTGACTCTCATCTTAACTTCAAGTAATTTGTCTTCTCCTTGTTTCTCAATACTACCAATCAGTTGTTTGTATTTGTCTTCAATGTTTGTGTTCTGATAACGTGCAAGGATTTTCTCGCTCTCAAAAACAAGTTTCTCGCGGTCATTGGCAAATTCTTCCCAATACGGCGTGCATTGTGAAATGCCTCCAGCCATACCTTTTATACCCCTGGCTTTTAAGGCTGGGTCGCATGCTGCAAAATTTACAAGGCGCAAAGCAACTGAGTTAGCTGTTCTTCCAATGAGATTGGCCAACTCAACTACTTGAGGATTTCTACTATACATTTTGCCAAATGGCATCTTCAAGTAGAGATTAAATGTGAGAATAAACTC
>CAKQFW010000232.1 GCA_934230965.1 uncultured Prevotella sp. | reverse complement strand
CCGAATCTCGGTAACACCCGATTGCGGCACACACGAGCCATGAGCGGGCGAAGAAGAACCTGCAGGAAGCGCCCCACCGAAATCGAGCACTGCCGACGCACCCCCTACCACATCAGGATGGGGTGGGTTGGGAGCTGTAGAACCACCCTCGACCTCGCCTTGCTCGCTGCCAGCAGACACATTATGATAATAGGTGTTCTCGCTGAGCCACATGTTTCCGTTGCCAAACATCAGCCAATCGGTAGAGATATCGGGCAAGGCACCCTTGATAGCCTCGACGATGGCGAGGGTGGGACGAGTGCGACCCGTGAAGACACTACTCAACGATGCTGGAGAGATATGAACGAAATCGGCAAATTCTTGTTGCGTCATATTCTGGCTTTCCATCACTTTTCTTATACGATCTTTCATAACAAGTACTGTTTAGGTGGCAAAAGCCACATTTTCTATTGCTTTACAAAAGTAAACATAAAAAACGAGACGTGCAACATTTGTAGATATTTTTTGAATTTAAAAATCAAAACACAAATAACAATTACTTTTACAATTTAAGATTTTGAAATGAAGAAACATAGCCTTTTCAATACAACGAAACCTAAAGAGCCTAAAAAAATATATAAGTAAAACTTTGCATAATTATGCCACAGTATTTATAATCAATGCATTACACAACCGTATACACATATAAAGACCTACTGTTTTGCATATCAAAAAGCATATTTATGCTAAAACGTCGTTCCTTTAGTTTACAAATTCGCCATAACACATTGGTTTTCAATACGTATGTATCAGTATCACTGTTTTGCATATTCATTTGTATGGCTTTGCAAATTCAGATATTTAGATTTTAATATACATATTTACCTATTTCAACAGGTTTACATCTTTATATCAATAATCTATATTTGTGTTTGTATATTCATTTGTATAGCATTTCACAAATGAATAATAAACAAACATAGATGCAAATAGATGTTAACCTTAAATTTAAAGATGACGAAACAGGCCAAAAACAACGTGTTTTTTCACTTTTTGAACAAGAACCCGCGCGACGAAAATCAGAACGAAAAATGAGGGGGTTAAAAAAGGCTTAACTTGCTTTTACTGCGCAAGTTAAGCCCAAAAATGAGGTCATCGAGAAATGATGAAAGAGAAATAAAAGAGGGCAAAAACGGCCCTTTTTAGTGCAAAATGAAGAACAAAAGCTCCTTCATAAGGTCTCCTGGAGGGGTGTGAACGTTGTCAATACCCTTACTTTTGGCATCAATTTCTCTTATTTTGTCTATAATGAGCAATGTCTTCATCGCCGTATAGTTTCTCATGCCCGTCATATAGTCGCGTGAGGCCCACGGCGACTTCAAATCGAGCTGTGCTGCCACCGCCTGCTCGCTGGCACGGTTAGGTGCATAGAACGCCATCATGAGGTTCTGGAAGTAAGAGAACAGCAGAGGCAAGAAAGAATAGATACTTCCGGCCTTTGGATTTTTGTCAAAATAATTTACTATCTGATTTGCCTTGTATACATCTTTCTGTACAATAGCATTTCTCAACTCAAAAGCATTAAAATCTTTGTTCACACCAATCTGGCGCTCCACCGTCTCGGGCGTCACTCTCCTATTGTCGTCTGGCAGCGCAATCAGTACCTTGTCGAGTTCCGACACCAGACGGTGCAGGTCTGAGCCAATATGATCGGCAATCATGGCGGCCGCCTTTGGTTCGATGGCCACGTGGCGTTCCTTCAGATAACTCTCGATAAAGGCGGGCAATTCAGATTCTCTTTTTTTCTTACATTCAAGCACCACGCCAAGGGCGTTTGCCTTGGTCACCAACTTCGACCTTCCGTTGATGGTTCCGTTCTTATAGCACAGCACCAAGATGGTGGTTTCGGCTGGCTTGGTGAGATACTGTTCCAGCTGTTCAATCTGTTTCATTGCCTGTGCCTCTTTCACTATTACCACGCGCCGTGTGGCTGGCATGACGGGATAGCCTTTCGCCAGTTCTATCACTCTTGCCACATTTACGTCGGGGCCATACACCACATCCTGGTTAAAGAACTGCTCATCGGGTTGCAGCACATTATCGGCAATGTAGTCGGATATCTTATCAATGAAATACGGTTCGTCGCCCATCAAGATATAGATGGGCTTATAGATGCCGCTTTTCAATTGTCGCATCACCGCATCGTATGTCAGTGCGACTTTTTTTTCTGCCATATTAACTTATTATATTAAAAATGTTTTTTCGTTCAAGAAAGAAAGCGCTATCTTTGCATGAGCCAAAGACAGGCGCACAGCAAAGTTACGAAAAATGATTCAATTAAATCTACCTCAGTTTGAAATAAAATTGTCGGGCACCCCAGAGAAGCCCAAGATATTAGACATCTTGCGCCGAAAATACGTTGCCCTGACACCCGAAGAGTGGGTTCGCCAGCATTTCATCCACTACCTGGTGGAGCACAAAGGCTACCCCTCTTCCCTACTCGCCAACGAAACGCCCCTGCAGTGTGGCAACAAACACTTGCGAGCCGACACGGTGCTGTATGACAGCAGCTTGAAGCCCCGCGTCATCATCGAATACAAGGCGCCATCGATAAAGATTACGCAGCGTGTGTTTCAGCAGATATCGGCCTACAACATACTGTTGCACGTCGACTACCTGATGGTGAGCAACGGTTTGACGCATTATTGCTGCAAGATGGATTATGAAAACAACACCTATCACTTTTTAAAAGAGATACCACCCTACTCGGCTTTGTAAATGCCGAAAGGTGGCGAGAAAGTGGGTAATAACATTATAAATAAAGAAAAGAAAACAATATGGGATTAGGAAAATGGATTAGTGGCTGGTTAGGATTCTGCATGGGAGGCCCCATTGGAGCCTTAGCTGGCTTTGCGTTAGGATGGTTACTGGAAGAAGGAATGTCGAAACAAGACGATGCCGACTACACCCAGCAGGATCGCGAACGTATGCAATATGAAGGACAGCGCAACTCGTTCTTATTTTCGTTGCTGTCGCTGGCATCGTATATCATTCGTGCCGATGGCCGTGTGATGCACTCAGAGATGGAGCTGGTGCGCCGCTTTTTGCGCCAAAACTTCGGCGAGATGGCAGTGAGCCAGGGCGAAGAGATTATGTTGCGCCTGTTTGAGCACCAGAAACAGGTGGGTATGCCCCAGTTTGCGGGCAATATACGCGAGGTGTGCGGACAGATAGCCGTAAACATGGAATATAGTCAGCGTCTGCAGCTGCTCAACTTCTTGGTTCTCATAGCCCAAGCCGACGGTGTGGTGGTGAGCGAAGAGGTAGAGGCGCTGCACAACGTGGCCCTGTGGTTAGGCATCTCGGCCACCGACCTCGACTCGATGC
>CAKQFW010000231.1 GCA_934230965.1 uncultured Prevotella sp. | reverse complement strand
TTTCAAAACAATATGCTCAACAATATTGAACAATATCGAACAACGTTGAACAACAAACGAACAACAAGAACAACAATCTTATTTGGTGATGACGACCAGAACAACGTTGTTATGGTTGTTCTTTCGTTGTCGTTGTTGTCGTTTTGTTTGTTTTGTTTCTTTTGTCTTGAAACGCTCTCGTTATAATAACTGATGGCTTACTTTACAACCACCTTCTTGCCGTTTACTACATAGATGCCCTTTACCAGTGAGGCACCAGCCAACTTCTCGGCTACGCGACGACCGCTCAGATCGTATACAGCGCCATTGGCTACGGTGGCGGCAGCTACGCTGTTAATGCCTGTAGCCTCGCCCTCAAAGCTAATCTTGGCAGGAGCAGCCTGGCCTTCGGGAGCCTCATAGTAGGCGTGGAAGGGCTTGATGAATTTGCCAGCCGCACCCTTTTGCAGCTCACCTTTATCGTTGATGCCGTACAGACGACCTTCGGCGTCTTTGGCTGTGTAAACACCCTTGAATTGTTCGCCCAATGAAGCGGGAGTGGCTACGAAGCCTTTGTCGCTCCAAGTCAGTTCGTTTTCTTCTCCTTTGTTATAGCCCACTGTGATGAATGGGGTGTTAGCACCTACTTCAGTTACTTTTGTAAATACAACGTTTTCGCTGCTTTCGCTTGAATAGGTAGCCAGTGATGTTGATTTCAGATCTTCTGCATTAACCCAGAAAGGCAATACAAAGCTGTTGATGCCTCCTCGCAAATTGCGTGTCAGTGTCACCTTAGCTGCTCTAAATCCGTAAGGAATGTTGAAAGCGTGTTCGTCAGACAGTTTTACATTTACAGCTGCTCCATTTTCATCTTTTCCAATTACAACATTGTCATGGTCGTTGTATGTGTCATTAGCATTAGCATAAACAATGGCGTTGGGGTTCTTCAGGAAGAACTTGTCTATGTCAACGTCATGTACCTCAGCTCCTGTAATGTCAACAGAGGTAAGGGCATCATCGCTTTTATTGTAGAAATCGTTGTAACTGTTATAAGTAATTGGTGTTTCCCAATCGGCGGGATTTGCGCAAGTGAAATTCAGCCAGGTTCCAGTCAATGTTACATTTCCGCTGATATCCTTTACTTCTGGGGCTGAGAGCACTTGCTCGTTTACCATTGGTTGATCCTCAATCATAATATCATCGATGTATACAACCTGGTCGCCTTCTGCTTGATCATTGGCAAATATTGTTATAGATGACGGATTATCGAAGACTTGATCTTTAGGGAAAGCAAAATATAATTTTTGCCATGTGTTTCCACCCGTATACCATTGTGCGGTAAGCACATGCTTTTCATTGCCGCAATCAAGGTCAATTTTTACATTTCCACTATTTTCTTTTTTTATTTTGAGCGATAATACTCTCTCTTGATATATTCCATTGTCGGATGCAAGACTCCAAGCAATGGCACGGTTTTTCCAGTCAGGGTTATTACCATTAATGGTGAATTGAAGACATCTGTCAGATTTGTTCACATCGTTGTTCTTGTCTGGATTGTCTACAACTGTTGGGGCGCAGCGATCTGCCCACATGCCTCCATCGGTATTGAAGTCTTTGTCTTCTCCGTTCCACAGACTAGTCTGTGCAAATGATGTAGCCGAAGCCATGATGGCGAGGGCGATAAGTGTAAACTTTTTCATATTGAAATGGTTTTTGTTATTGTTATTTTGTTGAAAATTTGTCGTTGTAATGAAAGGCTATGTCGTATGATAATTGTCGTTGATGGTGTTCGTTGAAAATTATTGTTACGTAGTATAGCGTTCTGTTTTTACGCTGGCAAAGGTATAAAGATATATATATAAGGTATGTCAAAAATGTTGCATAGTGTTGTAAAAATCGTACAATACAACATTTATGATATCTTTTGTTGCAAATACAGAAGCCCCACACCAGAAGCAGCAGCCCCTCCCCCGCGCCGCGCTGAGCGCGGCTTCCCCCTCCCCTTATGGAGGGGAGTGAATAGCCTTGCTAATTGCTGGAGGATGGTGGCGTGGTTAAGTGAAGAGTGAAGAACGAAGAGTGAAGAATTCATGTGATGGGCGAGGCTAATCATAGTAGGACGGTGGCCTCCGTGCCCCGTCCTCCAGCAACCAAATAAACAGCCCCACCCCCAACCCCTCCCCGCTGGAGAGGGGAGTAAATACCCTCGCTTCTTGCTGGAGGACGGGGCGCGGAGACCACCGTCCTACTAGGATAATTCACGGTTAATTCATGGATAATTCATGGCAATTCGTGTTTAAGAAAAGTACGCGCGCAGCGCGATATTAATGTTTAATTAATGTTCAATTAATGGGAATTAATGTTTTAAACCAAACGCGCGTAGCGCGAATAAAGATTGTTATATAGTGTTGCCAGAGAGAAAATCCGCTGGCCCTCATTGCTGTTTTATTTACAAATGTAAGAATGATATGTATAAAGCCTTGTTCTATTCTTTACTCTTATTGTAACACGAGGTTTGCTGGAACGCCTAATTCATGATAGATATTACGGGCCACGTCAAAGCTTATGCTACGTCGTCCGTGAAGGATGTCGCTGAACGTTGTGGGAGATACACCAATAGCTTTTGCTGCTTCTTTTTGCTTATAACCTTTTTTCTTGAATGCTACTTTTATGGCTGCTATTAGCGACGGTTTAACTCTCCAAGGGTGGGGTTCTTCTTCGCACTCCCAGTTGTAGGCGGCCTCGCTGAGTACGTTCAGTTCTTCTTGCTCTTTCTCACTAAGCATTTCTACACCACCAAGTTCTGTTCCTTTTTCTAATAGTTGCTCAATGCGAGCATCTATTTCTTCGTATGTTTTTTTGTTATTTATGTTCATAGTGTTATATCGTTTTAATGTTTTTTATTTTATCATATTCGGCATGTGTGCCAACGAATCTTACATGTAGAAAGCCTCCATAAAAAACGACAATCGTAATAAGTCGATATTTGTTGCCAGAGATGTTAAATACATATCTGTCGTTTCCAACATAATCGGCAGAAGGAAATGCCTCTTTTAGGTCAGCATGGCTTTTCCATTCGTTCTTTTCAACGTATTCTGCCCAACGTTGTAAGGGGTCTTCCGCTTCAGGGTGCTTTCTCCAAAAGTCCTTTAGCATTTTGTATTTCAATAGCTTCATAGCCGTATAATTGTTTTTGCAAATATACAAAAAGTTCACTATATGTAGAACTATTGCTTGATATTTTAACATTTAATTTATGGTAACTTGTGTTTATGTTTAATGCACGGAGACCACCGTCCTACTTTTTAGTTACCCTTTTTGTTTGTTGGAGGACGGGGCACGGAGACCACCGTCCTACTTGGATAATTCACGGTTAATTCATGGATAATTCATGATCATTCG
>CAKQFW010000230.1 GCA_934230965.1 uncultured Prevotella sp. | reverse complement strand
AAGCAAAAATAAAAAGAGCTGGTTGGGACTGCTCTTACCTTGATAAGGTGATGTCATAAAGTAATGCGTCGGCCCTGGTATCTACAAGGCGTTGATACGCTTATTGTTAATGCGTTGCGCTTTGCAAAGCCGCACCACTCGCATCAGACGGCCGAAGAGGCTGTGAGCTTTGCACGTAGAGTGGGGGCGCGTCGTACGTTCTTGATACATGAAAGTCATGATATTGGCTTGTACGCAGCTTCAGTAAATCGTCTTCCTGCCGATGTGCAATTGGCATACGATGGTATGGTGATTGAATTGTAACGATATAAAATGAATAGTGTAACGATACAAAAAAGAGTTTTGAATGATAAGCTGATAATTGTTGCTCATCATTCAAAACTCATAAATTTTAAACTTTATTTTTAATAAAGCTATCGCCGACGACGCGACGGCTGGCCTTGATAGGGCTTGTCTTGGCCATGCTTCTTACCTTGGTAAGCATTATTCTTGCAATGATAAGCGCTGTTCTTGCCTTGATAAGTGTTGTCGTTATCTTGATATTTCTTGTTTTTACCTTGATAAGTTTTGTTCTTATCTTGCTGACTCTTCTTGTCGCGCGACTTGTTTTGCTCGCCGTATGAACGTATTATCTTTCCGTTTCTGAAATTGGGCGAGAACGACTTGCGGCCCTCTTCGTCAGCCCTACTCTTAAAGCTGGGTGTGAAGGTGGCGTGGTCGTATAGGCGTGGTATGAGGTCGGCACGTCCGATGCGTCGCAATTCGTTTTCAATGTTGCAGCGCTCTTCGGGCTTGTACCAGAAGAAGAACATGCGTTGCGCCAACTTCTCCTTGGGGGTGTGGGCGCTGAACACGGGCTCAAGGGTATAGGGGTCGTAGCCTGTATACCATGTCTCGGTGCTCACCGTCATGGGCGTGGGCGTAAAGTCTTGCACCTGTTCAAGATGAAAGTCCATCTGCTTGGTCAGCACGGCCAGCTCGGCCATATCTTCTTCGTGGCAGCCTGGGTGCGAACTGATGAAGTAGGGAATGATTTGCTGGCGCAAATTCTCGGCAGCATTTATCTTTTCAAATATCTTCTTGAAGGCGCTAAACTGCTCGAAGGGGGGCTTTCGCATCAACTTCAGCACGCTGGGACAGGTGTGCTCAGGGGCTACCTTCAGTCGGCCGCTCACGTGGTTTACAATTAGCTCGCGCGTATATTCGCGTGCTGCCTGGTTTGAGTGTTCGTCTTTGCTTTGATGTAGCAACAAGTCGTAACGCACGCCACTGCCTATAAAGCTCTTTTTTATGTAGGGCAATGCGTCAACAGCGCGGTATATCTCCAGCAGTTTGCTGTGGTCGGTATTGAGGTTGGGGCATATCTGCGGGTTGATGCACGAGGGGCGCTTGCAGGCTTCGCATGCCTTCTTGTTGCGGCCACCCATTCCATACATGTTAGCCGAAGGGCCACCAAGGTCTGAGAGGTAGCCTTTAAAGTCGGGCATCTCGGCTATCTTCTTCACCTCTTTTAATATGCTTTCCTTGCTTCGGCATGAGATAAACTTGCCTTGATGGGCGCTGATGGTGCAGAAGGCGCAACCGCCAAAGCAGCCACGGTGTATGTTTACCGAGAATTTAATCATCTCGTAAGCGGGTATGCGCTTGTCTTTATATTTAGGATGCGGCAGACGGGTGTAGGGTAAGTCGTACGACGCGTCAATCTCCTCAGTGGTCATTGGCGGGTAGGGTGGATTTACCACCGCACACTGCTGGCCCACGTTTTGTAAGATGCGCAATGCATGTATCTTGTTGCTCTCTTCCTCTATATGTCTGAAGTTGTCGGCCTGAGCCTTCTTGTTCTGCAAACATTCTTCGTGGCTATGTAGCACAATATCATCGGCTGTAACGCCACCTGGCACAGCATCTTTGGGGCACATATACACTGTTTGCGGAATGTCGCGAATGTCGGCAATGGCTTTGCCTTCAAGCATCTGCAAGCAAAGTTCGCGCATAGGCTTCTCGCCCATACCATAGATAAGTAGGTCGGCACCCGAGTCAATCAAGATACAAGGGCGCAAACGGTCTTGCCAATAGTCGTAATGGGTAAGACGACGCATTGACGCCTCGATGCCACCCAGCACAACGGGCACATCGGGGTACAGCTCCTTCAGTATCTTGGTGTAGACGATGGTGGGGTATTCAGGGCGGCAGTCGTGTCGGCCGTTAGGGCTGTAAGCGTCTTCTGAGCGCAGGCGGCGGTTAGCGGTATATTTGTTTACCATCGAATCCATACAGCCTGGAGCAATGCCAAAGAACAGGCGTGGCTGCCCCAATTTCTTAAAATCGCGGTAGTCGCCGTGCCAGTCGGGCTGCGGAACAATGGCCACACGTAGGCCCATAGCCTCTAAGGTGCGTCCGATAACGGCCGCACCAAATGAAGGATGGTCGACGTATGCATCGGCCGAGAATAGGATGACATCGGCTACGTCCCATCCTCGCAAGTCCATCTCCTTGCGTGTCGTAGGCAGCCAGTCGGTAAGCTGGTGGCCACTCATTACTCGTTGCCCTCGCTTTCGTTCTCGTTCTCGTTCTCAGTATCGTCGTCTCCCTGTTCTTGTGCCCACTGCACATACAGCAAAACCAGCTTGTGCAGGCCAAAGGCTTTCATATTGGGATGATAGATAACGTCGAGGCACAGGTCGAGCAGGTCGTGATCTTTGCCTGCTTCTGACTCTAGCATCGAACGCACGTTCAGTTTCAGCTTGTCAAGCACTTGCTCGTCAATGATGCCGTTGCTATCGATAAGGTTTTTTAGCAACGAATAACGCTCAATGGTTTCTAAATGTTTATCACTTACCTCGATAGAGCGGGTTCCTGATACGTTAGCTTGAATTTTATACATAATGGTTATGTTTTTATTGTCAGTGTGATATTTTTGCGCCAACAAGCACGCTTGTGGCCCTTTCAACGCAAAGGTAAACATAAAAAATGATATATCCCCTATGTTTGTTTAAAAAAATGGAGCGCTTCAATGTAGGCTTGTTTTCATCGGTGTTATATTGAATGTGCATGAGGCCATTTCTGAATAGTTGGGCAAGGTTTTACTGTGGGGCCTGATAACACTTAAAAATGTATAAATGTAAATGACTAAGGTGAAAAAAGATGGCTTTCATCTGTTCTCTATTTACATCACATTACATCACACACTGGGCATTTGTGCTCAGAACCTATTATATATAATAATGTGTAGCTTGCCCCTATGTGGTACGGCTATAAACAACTTACTTAATAATTATGGACAAAAAACTGTCACTATTGTTTCTACCTCTTTTAGGTCAGACATTGGGCTTGCATGCCGCCGACATTGACTATACACCGCTTCGACTCAGCGGGTTTAATGCCGATGTGGTGTTGCAACC
>CAKQFW010000229.1 GCA_934230965.1 uncultured Prevotella sp. | reverse complement strand
GATAAACAGATAGATAAAAACCGCTATCCAACTTTGTTGACATCATCACTTTGAAAAAAACGAAACTATTCTTTTTCTGACAAGTTTTTGTTGTCAATTTCATTCATACTTTATAAATATAAGTTTGTGCAGAAAGCATATACGGCTCAAGCAGGCTTAATGGGCGTTTACACCTTTTATATATAGGGACGAATAGTGCCATTTTGTTGCTATGATGCTTGCCGCATATATACATTTTGTTCCATGGCTGCCGCCTGATTGTTCAGCCGGTATTGGTTCTGAACAGGGGGTTGATTTAGTATAAAGGTAAGATTGAAGTAGGGATAATTTCCTCCTTGAACTGAGTAGCCATGGAACTTTTTTCTTTCCTTCGGCCACAAAATTGGTACAACGTGCCACTGAAACATCTTCTTAACATAAAAAAATGGGCAAGAGATAGGCCATTTCACATTATTTTCGTACTTTTGCAGCGCAAATAGAAATTTAAACAACATTATGGACGACTATTACGCGGAAAATATTATTTCAGCAAGATAGAGTCTGCCGTAGGATAAGGCAAGGCTCCATCTTGTTAGCGCATGGAGACTTTGCCTTATGAGAACATATTGGAATATCAACACCTCACTAAAGACCATTAACGAATGGCAACCCAACTGCTGGATACAGGTTACCTGTCCCACAGAAGAAGATCAGCAATATCTGGAAGATAAATTCAATATCCCCGATTATTTTCTTTCCGACATCAGCGATACCGACGAACGGGCTCGCTACGAGTATGATGATGGCTGGATGCTTATCATCTTACGTATACCGTATGTAAAAGAGATACGGTCGCGCACGCCCTATACCACCGTGCCGCTGGGTATCATTCATAAGCGCGACGTGACCATCACCGTGTGCTATTATGAGACAAACATGATGATCGATTTTGTCAGTTATCAGCAGAAACGTGGGGTGGGATTCACCGATTATGTGGACATGATCTTCCGACTGTTCCTTTCGTCGGCGGTGTGGTACCTTAAGCGCTTGAAGCAGATAAACACGCTCATAGAGAAGGCAAAACACAACCTCGACCACGGCGTGAACAACGAGTCGCTTATAGGCCTGAGCCGTCTGCAAGACTCGCTCACCTATTTTATAACCTCAATTCGCGGAAACGAGACCTTGCTTGCCAAACTGAAGTTTAAGTTGCAAGTGGATGAGCTCGACGCCGACCTGATTGAAGACGTAAACATTGAGATGTCGCAGGCGCGCGAAACCACCAATATCTATGCCGACATTTTAGAGTCGACGATGGATACCTACTCGAGCATCATTAACAACAATATGAACACCGTGATGCGTACCCTTACCTCGGTATCAATTATCATGATGTTCCCCACGCTCATATCGTCAATCTTCGGCATGAACCTTATCAATGGTATGGAAAATTATCCCTACGGCTTTGCCATTGCTATGGTGCTGTCGGTGGTGGTGTCGGCCGTGTCGTGGGTAATCCTCAAACGCAAACGATTAATGTAGCCCCCTCGTGCTTTCACAGCCTTTTGTTAGGCATAGCGTAAAGCCCCTTTTAGCCATCGCATAACAGGTTTATGCCATGCTAAAAGGGGCTTTATTGGTGCCTGTAGGCATTGACCAACAGGGTTATAACGGCTTAAAATGAAAAAAAATGTGTTTTTTCGTTGCTATTCAATTTTTTTTATTTAAGTTTGCACTTTATAAATACTGAAATTGTCATGCCCTCGCAGGCCACGCCTCTTTATAAAGAGATGTGATGCGTGCCACGCAATGCTGGGGCGTGACATATATGTGATAGATTACCTTGTCATAAACTAAAACAGTGAAATGATGGACTCTCAAGAGAACACCCTGCAACAGGGTACATTTGAAAACGAAAAGAACGTGGAGCAATCTGCCGTTCAAGTAGAAAACGTAAACACAGAAGCTCCCGCTCAGACGGCTGACAGTGAGGCTCAAGAGGCCCAGGAAACAGCTATTGCTGAACCTGCTAAAACTTTCAAAACCAAGAAAGAAGTCATCGACCGTCTGAAAGAGATTGTCGCCAATGACGAAACGCCCTCAAAGGACGAGATTGACCATTTGAAGACAACGTTCTACAAGCTGCACATTGCCGAGCGCGAGGCACGCATGAAAGCGTATCTTGATGGCGGCGGCGACCCCGAAACGTATCAGGTGATGCCTGACGAAGACGAAGAGGTGTTTAAAGCAGAGATGGGCATCATTCGCGAAAAGAGAGCCAAACTGTTCTTGCAACAGGAAGAAGAGAAGCAGGCCAACCTGCAGAAGAAGCTCGACATCATTGAGAAAATTAAAGAGATGGCCACATCGCCCGATGAGGCCAACAGCCATTATACCGAGTTTAAAGAGCTGCAACAGCAGTGGAAAGATATTAAGGCGGTGCCCGCTGAGAAGGCCAGCGAGCTGTGGCGCAGCTATCAGCTGTATGTAGAACAGTTCTACGACCTGCTGAAGCTGAACAGCGAGGCACGCGAATACGACTTCAAGAAGAACCTTGAAACAAAGACACGCCTGTGCGAGGCTGCCGAGAAGTTGGCCGACGAGACCGACATCATCAGCGCCTTCCACCAGCTGCAAGAGTTGCACCAGCAGTATCGCGAAACAGGCCCCGTGGCTAAAGACCTTCGTGAGCAAATATGGACTCGCTTTAAGGCTGCCTCTACCGTTATCAACAAGCGTCATCAGCAGCACTTTGAAGAGTTGCGCGCTCGCGAGGAAGAGAACCTCACCCGCAAGACAGCCCTGTGCGAACAGGTTGAGGCCGTGATAAAGGAAGAAAACAAAACCGCATCTGACTGGGAGAAACATACCCAGCAAATCATCGCGCTGCAGAACGAGTGGAAGACCATTGGCTTTGCTCCGCAGAAGATGAACGTGAAGATATTTGAGCGCTTCCGCTCGGCTTGCGACGACTTCTTCGGCCGCAAGACACAGTTCTTCAAGGCTATCAAGGCCCAGATGGCCGAGAACGCTGACAAGAAACGTGCACTGGTAGAGAAGGCTAAGGCGCTGCAAGATAGCACTGAATGGAAGTCGACCAGCGACAAACTGATTGCGCTGCAGAAAGAATGGAAGACCATCGGACAGGTGCCCAAGCGTTTGGGCGACCAGCTGTGGGCCGAGTTCTTGGGTGCTTGCAACAAGTTCTTCGATGCTCGTAACGCTGCTAACGCTGGCGTACACAACGAAGAGCGCACCAACCTCGACAAGAAGAAGGCTGTAATTGAGAAGCTGAAGGCTGTGCTCGAGGCCGCTGCCGACGATGCTCAGCAGCAGGTGCAGCAGCTGGTTGAAGAGTATAACGCTGTGGGCCACGTGCCTTATAAAGAGAAAGATAAGGTGTATGAAGAGTATCATGCTGTGCTCGACA
>CAKQFW010000228.1 GCA_934230965.1 uncultured Prevotella sp. | reverse complement strand
GGCACAGGCTGGACCGTATATTATGCCCCTGGTGTAAACAACACGGGCTTCAGCGACGACGCCTTGTCTAACTCGTCGCAGACCAACTTCACCCGTCAGGTGCCCCTCTCAAAGGGTAACATGTACGCTACTACCCAAAACTATCAGAGCGAGTATCAGGGTCCGACCTGGAACTTTGCTTTCCTGCGTAAGATCAACATCATGCGCGACCGTATGGAAGACCGCATGAAGAACAAGCTCAGCACCGAGGCTTACAACCACTGGATGGGCTTTGCCCGTTTGTTCCACGGTATCGAGTATGCTCGCCTGGTGAACGTGTTTGGCGATGTGCCCTACTATGAGCACGAACTTTCAAACCTCGACCGCGACGAGGTATACAAAGACCGCACACCCCGCAACGAGGTGATGGATAAGGTGTATGACGACTTTATCTTTGCCCTCGACAACCTGCGCAAGAACGATGGCGCTGGCTACGTAAACCGCTACATCGCTGCGGGCCTTATCAGCCGCTATGCACTGTATGAGGGCAGCTGGCAGAAATACTACTACAACGATAACGAGCGCGCACAGAAGTTCTTTGAACTGGCTAAGACCGCTGGCGACATCGTTATCAACAGTGGCAAGTATGCTATCGTTACCCCATTCCGCGACCTCTTCTGCTCTACCGACCTTACCTCAGCCAAAGACGTGCTGCTGTATCGTAAGTATGACAGCTCGCTGGGCAAGACCCACTGCGTAGCTTCTTATTGCAACGTGAACGAGGCTTTGGCACAAGGCCCCACCGCCGACCTGATTAAGGCTTTCAACTGTGTTGACGGTAAGAGCTATAAAGAGTCGACCGTGGCCAGCGCCAGCGACTTCCGTCTCGAGAAGCTTATCCAGACGCGCGACCCCCGTTTCGAGGCTACCTTCTACGACTCGCTCACCAACAACGCTCGCGCCAGCTTGCTGTATGTGGTGAAGTTTATCCCCCGTTCAGCCCTCAGCTATCTGTCTGAAAAGGGTGGCACACCTGCTACCGAGTGGACAGGCACTAACAACACAACCGGCTTCCCCGTATTGCGCTACTCAGAGGTGCTGCTCAACTGGATTGAGGCCAAGGCCGAACTTGAAACACTGGGTGGCCCTGCCGTTACACAAGACGACATTGACATCTCTATCAACGCCATTCGTAACCGTCCGCTCGACGCTGGACAGGAGGCGCTGGGCGTGAAGAAGACGGCTGCCATGCAGCTCGCCGATTTGGCTGACGACCCCGACCGCGATGCCGACGTTCCGCAGCTGCTGTGGGAAATTCGTCGTGAGCGCCGTATGGAGTTTGCTTTCGAGCAAGGACGTATCATCGACTTGCGCCGTTGGCACAAACTCAACTATATGGACACTACTGAGAACCCCGACCTGCTCTTCGGCGCATACGTTGACATCAGCCGTTCGGGCAAGAACAGCCTGCTGGGCGACATGAAGAACTATGTGGGCAAGCTGCGCGTGTTCAACGAGACAAAGAATGAGTATGTGGTGTATGATGGCAACAACAAACGCCAGGTTAAGGGTTGGTTCCAGGCCGATACTACCGAGCCTCGTCAGCCGTTCTTGAACATGACCAACGTGAACCCCTATCTCTGTCCGATTGGTACCAACCAGATTAACGACTACCAGATACATGGTTACACACTGACCCAGACTCCGGGTTGGCCATCATCTAATAATTAATTTTTTTAGTTGACGAGTTGACGAGTTAACAAGTGGACAAGCTGTTTGTCGATGAGTTAATCGTCTACTCGTTGACGAGTTAACGAGTAAAAAGATTACTACTATGTTGAAGATACATAATATCATCATGATGTCGGCCTTGGCCGCCGGCTTCATGCTCGCTGGCTGCTCCGACGACTATCCATCGGCTAAGGAGAACCCCTATGCCAACGACCTGTTAAGCATCAAGATTTTGAATGCTGGACCTGAGGGCAACATCGAGGTGGAAGGTACCATCGACGAGGATGCCAAGACCATTAAGTTCCCCAAACTTGATAAAGAGTCAAACTTCAGTGGCCTGCAAATCAGCGCTACCCTGTCTGACGGTGCACACCTCGACCCCGAAACCAATGTGCTCGACTTCACAATGGACGACGCTACCACACAGGTAACAAAAACCATTCGCGTGAAGAACCACAACCGTTATAAAGACTACTTTATGACCGTGCGTAAGCGCGTGCCCGTGTTTGGTGCTAACTTTGAGAAAGGCACTGAGATTTGCAACTTTACAGGAACAAGCATGTACAAGTATATTGCCAGCGCTCAGACACGTTGCACTGCCTTTGATGGCAAGTATGTGCTCATTTGCTACCGCAACCCCACTGCCGACGATCCTACTGCACCCGGCGCTCACGTGCTGAAGGTGTCTGATCTGGAGCAGGGCACCGTTAATCCTATCAGCCTCTCGCTCGATGGCGTAAGCGGCGGTACCTTCCCCTACAACGCTGGTGCTTTGGCTGGTGGACATATCTATCTGGCAAGCCTCTCAGGCGCTCCTGCCTCTCCGCTCAAGATTTACTATTATGAGACTCCTGAGTCGACACCCGAGTGCATTGCCGATATCAATGTAAGCGAGATTGCTGGTGCTGCTGCTCGTCATGGCGACGTTATGTCGCTCAACCTTGACAAGGATGGCAACGGCTTCGTGTTCTTCCCTGCAAACGACTATTCAGAGACATTGCGTATCCCCATCTCTAACTATAAGAATGTGGGCACACCTACCTCTATCGAGCTGCAGGCCGACAACAAGGCTGGTATGTGTATGCACATCAACCGCATTGAGGGTACCGACGACTACATCCTCAGCGGTGCTCGTGTAAACCTCTTGGGTAGCACCGGCAAGCTTAGCGGTATGAACCTGTCGCTCTGCGACGAGGGCTTGAACTCTAAGATTCGTCTGAACACCAACACGGTGGCAGCCGAGAGCGACGACGCTCGCCTCTTTACCTTCAACGGCGCTCGTTACCTGCTTACCGCTCCTATCGCCTTCGGTAGCTCAAGTACCGCTACTCCGGGTATGTATGTGTACGACCTGACCAAGGGCGGAAACACACAGGAGTCATTCCAGCTGTTTAACGATGCTGAGAGCCACGAGGCTGCTTATCGCTTCCTCGTAGGTGGCAGCGGCATTAGCTCGCCGGGCATCAACACCAACTACTTTGTTGAGAAAGATGCCGACGGCAACGACAGCGTGCTGTGGCTGTATGTGGGACGTACTGAGAGCGGCTTCGCTATCATGAAGTTCCCCGCAGCTAAAGAAGATGACGAGTAACAGGAGCCCCGCGCCCAAGCAGGAGCCCCACCCCCGCGCCGCTTGCGCGGCTTTCCCCTCCCCTTCTTGCTCTGGCAAGCGACCAAAGGTCGAGCGATGGAGGGGAGTGAATGGCCTTGCT
>CAKQFW010000227.1 GCA_934230965.1 uncultured Prevotella sp. | reverse complement strand
TCGGCTTCTGCGTGCTCTGTGTCAATATTTCAATGGTATCGCCCGAGCGCAATGGCTCACGCATTGACACAATTTTACCGTTTATCTTTCCGCCAATACATTTATTGCCTACGCCCGAATGAATGTGGTAAGCAAAGTCGAGGATGGTAGCCCCCTTCGGAAATTTAAATAAGTCGCCCTTAGGCGTAAAGACAAAGACCTCATGTTCATACAGTTCCATCTTAAACTGGTCCATCACCTGAAGGTCATCGTTCGACTCTAACGCCGTTCTGATGCTCTTCAGCCATTCGTCCATGCCTCCAGCTTCGCCCTTCACACCTTTATATCGCCAGTGGGCTGCCAAGCCACGCTCGGCAATATCGTCCATACGTTCGGTGCGTATCTGCACCTCTACCCATTTGCTTTCGGGGCCTAACACGGTGGTATGCAAACTTTCATAGCCGTTCGACTTTGGCACCGACAACCAATCGCGCAAGCGTTTAGGGTTGGGCTGATACATATCGGTAATGATAGAATATACTTGCCAGCAATCTTGCTTTTCCTTATTTAAAGGCGAGTCGATGATAATGCGAATGGCAAAAAGGTCATAAATGCCCTCAAAGTCGCACTGCTGCTTCTTCATCTTTTGCCAGATTGAATGTATGCTCTTGGTGCGTCCCTTCATATGAAACGTCAATCCAGCCTCTTCCAACTTCGCACGAATAGGTTCGATGAAGCGACTGATATAAGCATCGCGCGACTGTTTTGTAGCGTTCAGCTTCTCTTTTATCATATAATAAGCATCGTGCTCGAGATACTTGAGGCTGAGGTCTTCAAGTTCGCTCTTCAGTTTATAAAGACCCAACTTATGGGCGATGGGTGCATACAGATAGCTTGCTTCTTGGCTAACTTCTCGCTTGGCCTCCAGGTTTTCAGTGTCACGTATCTGGCGCATCAAGTTTACACGGTCGGCAATCATGATGAGGATAACGCGCATATCTTCAGCAAAAGAGAGCAAGAGATTACGGAAATTCTCACTTTCAATAACAGGGTTCTTGCTGTAAAGCTCATGAATGCGTACCAGGCCGTGTAGGATACGTCGCACTGACGGCCCGAACAGCTTGCCCGTTTCTTCAATGCTCAGTTGGCCATTCACAACCAGCTCGTACAGCATCGTAGCAATAATGCCATCACGCTTTAGCCCAAGTTCTTCAACAGCAAGCTCGGCCGTTTGCATGCCCAACACTAAAGGGTTTAGACCAAACACATCACGATGTATTTTGCTTCCGTTAAGCGCATCTTTTATAAGGGCCATCAGCTTTTGCTCATCGTCTGTAACAAGTGCGTCGCCAATCTTCTCTTTCAGATGTTTGGCTATTTGGGTTATTTGTTCTTTCTCGTCAATCGTAAACTTCAATTTTTCCTCCATAACAACTGTGGTTTTTGTTGGTGAATACAAATTTAGGAAAAAATATTGAAACAACATACCTTTCAGAGATTTTCTTAGGCAACAGGCATAAAAAAATCGGATATCTCACGACATCCGATTCTTAAAAACAAACTACTTAAAACTAATCTACTAAAACAAATCAAAAAAAATTATTATCGGAATATTGTTCCAAATTCATTAAATATTCTGATGCAAAGGTAGTTACTTTAAACCGATTAGCAAAATATTTATGCTATAATTTTACAAAACACAAGAAAAGCAGTGCATTTTCTTACAAAACACACTGCTTTTGATATCTTCATATTGCAATTATCTTAGATTAATTGCAATTAATTATCATTTCATCATATTGCTTTACTTATTACATCATGCCGCCCATAGCAGGGTTCTGCATTGGCATCTGAGGTTTTTCCTCGGGTTTGTCGCAGATAAGACACTCGGTAGTGAGGAACATGCCAGCGATAGAAGCAGCATTTTCCAAAGCCACACGAGCCACCTTAGCGGGGTCGATGATACCAGCCTTACGCAGGTCTTCATATTCGTCCTTACGAGCATTGTAGCCGAAGTCGCCTTCGCCCTCGCGCACCTTCTGCACTACGACAGCACCTTCGCCACCAGCGTTGTATACAATCTGGCGCAGGGGCTCTTCAATGGCACGCTCAACGATACGTATACCGGTCTCTTCGTCGGCATTGTCGCCCTTCAGGTTCTCAAGAGCCTTCTGTGCACGGATGTAGGTTGTGCCACCACCTGTAACAACACCTTCTTCAATGGCTGCACGTGTAGCGCAAAGGGCATCGTCAACGCGGTCTTTCTTCTCCTTCATCTCTACCTCGCTGTTAGCACCTACGAAGAGCACTGCTACGCCACCTGACATCTTAGCCAGACGCTCCTGCAGTTTCTCCTTGTCGTATGAGCTGCTGGTATTCTCAAGCTCATTCTTAATCTGAGCGATACGGTCGGCAATGAGCTGCTTGTCGCCAGCACCATTAACGATGGTGGTAGTATCTCTGTTTACAGTAACCTTGTCGCAGGTACCACACATTTCAAGGGTGGCCTTGTCGAGGGTAAGACCCTTATCTTGGCTAATAACAACACCGCCAGTAAGCACAGCGATATCTTCAAGCATAGCCTTACGACGATCGCCAAAGCCAGGAGCCTTAACAGCGCAAATCTTCAAGCCACCACGCAAACGGTTAACAACCAATGTGGTAAGGGCCTCTGAGTCAACATCCTCGGCAATAACGAGCAACGGACGTCCGCTTTCGGCAGCAGGCTGCAAGATGGGAAGGAAATCTTTCAGGTTGCTGATTTTCTGATCATAGATAAGGATGTATGGGTTATCCATTACACACTCCATCTTATCAGCATCAGTTACAAAGTAACCGCTCAAATAGCCACGGTCAAACTGCATACCCTCAACCACGCCAATGCTGGTATCGCGGCTCTTGCTCTCCTCGATGGTGATAACGCCATCTTTTGAAACCTTGCGCATGGCATCGGCCAGCAACTTACCAATTTCAGGATCGTTATTAGCGCTAACAGTAGCTACCTGCTCAATCTTATCATAGTTGTCGCCTACCTGCTCGGCAGTGTTCTTAATGTGGTCAACGATAGCGTTAACAGCCTTGTCAATACCGCGTTTCAAATCCATAGGATTGGCGCCAGCGGTAACATTCTTCAAGCCTTCGGTAACGATAGCTTGTGTAAGAATGGTAGCTGTGGTAGTACCGTCGCCAGCATCATCGCCAGTCTTGCTTGCTACACTCTTAACGAGCTGTGCACCTGTATTTTCAAACTTATTCTCAAGTTCTACTTCTTTAGCTACAGTAACACCATCCTTTGTTATCTGCGGAGCACCAAATTTCTTTTCAATCACCACGTTACGACCTTTAGGGCCAAGTGTTACTTTAACAGCGTTTGCCAACTGGTCGACACCTCTTTTCAGGAGGTCGCGAGCATCAAGATTATATTTAATTTCTTTAGCCATGATTATTCT
>CAKQFW010000226.1 GCA_934230965.1 uncultured Prevotella sp. | reverse complement strand
CTCGTTTGCAAAACCCTTGGTTTCACGTCCTGAAACCCTTGGTTTCGCACCCTAAAACCCTTGGTTTTACAACCTGAAACCAAGGCTTTCAGACTGTAAAACGCGGCATATCAGAAAACGCTTCCATTCTGTATATTTATGCAATAAAATGAATATTTATGCAAAACAGAAGTCCCCTCCCTTTCTCGCTTACCGTCGCCGAAGGCGGCGAATGTTCATAACCGCGGGTGGAGTGCCAACGGCACGTAACCTGCGGCAGTGGGGGTGAGGAGCAAGCGTCCTCGAAGAGGGCGAACACACTTAGTAACAAGGGGTTGGAGGACGGGGCTGTTTAAGTGAAAAGTGAAAACATAGCCTGCAAATGAACCAACTCTCGTTATTAATTACCGCTTATAATAAGGTTTATCTTGAGCTTGTAAAAAACCTTGCAGGCTCAAGCATACTTATGTTCTATGGGATGGCTTTTTCGGTTTTAAGCTTCACCTAATATATAATGAAAAAGGAGAATTAACCTTATTCTAATTCGTCGAACTCACGTTACTATACTATTAAATGGTATAAACAATGCCGCGTGTGTGCGAGCACAATACTTTTGTTGACCTAAGTCAAAATTAATGTTATATGTATTAAAAATGCATGAAAATGTTTGTGTGTGTGCGCAAACAATACTACCTTTGCATCGTCAAAAGAAATAATGACGCTCGCAGTGATGCGCGTGATGTAAAGGTATAAGATGATACAAACAAGATAAGCATTGAAAGGTAAAGGCTATTAAGATTGATCAGGAAAATAAAATAATATAGAATAGGTTTAGAAAATAAGGCATTAAGTTTTTAAGGCAATAGATTGAATAAAGGTTTTGAGACTGAAAGATGAAAAATATTTCAGAGTAAAGGTCTGTTGAGAAACAGCAGTAATTAGTCTCAACGATGAATATAAGGTATAAGATGAACAGGATGATGATTTAGGTTTTTAGTTGAAAGATGGTATAGAAAGATGATTGTGTAGATGATTTAGGATTGAAAAGAAAGATAAGAAAGGTTTTAGAAAGATGGAAATGACAATGATGATTAACCTATTTGCAGCAATGGCTGCAATGGGTATGTGGGTGAGAGTGAACGATAACATGCGATAAGCAACGTTCTCCCCACACTTCTTGAAGGAGGGAGAAGCGGTAACGCAACTTCTCAACTTGTGAAAGAAGCATCGAAATGAAAGGAAGAAACAACAAACGTCATAAGCACGCTTAAGTAAAGAAAAATTTGAGAGAGTTCTGAAACAGAACTACTGAACATATAGAGAAATTTAAAAAGAGAGGGTTGTAGAAATACAATACAGAAGACAGGCTATCAAGCTTGTCTTTTTTTATGCCCATAAACGAAGGATGCTGGCATCAATAATCTTACAAAGGCACCTTAAACCAAACAAATGCCCCTTTGAACCTACAAAGGAACAAATAATAATGTTGTGTTTTTAACAATTTAATAATATATTATTATGCTCGCAATGCTTTGCATTGCTTGCGGGTTTTAAACATTAATTCCCATTAATTATCCATTAATTATCATTAATACGCGCTTCGCGCGATTTTTATTGATGTTTAATTAATGTTCAATTAATGGGAATTAATGTTTAAAACAAAACGCGCGAAGCGCGAAAATAGATTATTAAAAACACAACAATATTATATGAGCCCCTACAAAAGCCATTAAAACAAAGGATATCTTATTGTGAGATATATTTTATGTATTAATCGGGACGTTTTATACAGAATGAAGAAAAACGCTTGTAAGGGTAGATGATAATAACTATCTTTGCAATGTAATAAAAAACAAAACGCATTATAAACCCTTTTAATACATATTATTATGAATACAAAGAAGAACGAGAACATGAAGGCTAACGTGGCAGCCGCCGCCAGTTCAACACTTGGTGCAGCCATTGGCGTAGTAGGTGGAACATTGCTGTCTGAAGAGGTACATGCAGCCCAAGTGGAAGACACCGTTCTTCCTGAAGACCCCAATAACACTGACGATGTGCCCGTAGTAGATGTTGAAGCCCCCGCTCATAACACCGCTGCTCAACCCACAGTAGCAGGCACCACTTCGCACGTTACCCCCGTTAGTGTCGACCCCATTGACCCCGAGCCAATTCCCGAGCCCGATCCTATTCCTGCTCCCGATCCCACTCCCGAACCCGAGCCCACACCCACTCCTGGTTCTGACCCCACCGTAGTGCCAGCTTCTACACTCAACCCTGAGGTACAGGTGCTCGACTATCAAACCGTTACTGGTGCCGATGGCCAACAGATGGATGCCGCACTGGTAAACATTGCTGGAAATCAAGCCCTTATCGTTGATGCCGACCTTGATGGCGTGGCCGATGCTCTTGTGGCTGACGCAAACAACAACGGACAGATTGACAACGACGAGGTAATGGACATTTCTGAACATCACCTCATGATGTCAGAACTTCAGGCCGCTGTTAACACCGACCCCGCTACCGACCCAGCCGCCGACCCCAACGTCATGGCTCAGAACGCTTATAACAGCGATTATGAGAACAATGCCAACGTTGACGACTACATGGCATAAACAATACAAAAATAAAAAGATAAACACAACGTTCACCTTTTAATATATAGAGTTATGAATACTAACAATATAGATAACGAGCGCACTCAGTATGATACCAATCTCGACGAGCGCACCCAGATAGACAACAATGCCAACGAGCGCACCCAGCTTGACAATAACGAGCGCACCGAGCACACCGAAAACAAGGAACAGCGCACCACCGCAGCGCCTTCACAGCCCATCAAGAAGGGCCCGAAGGTAGGACGCATCCTTGGTGGAGCCGCTGCAGGTATAGCTCTTGGCGCTGCTGCCACCGTGCTTAGCAGTGGCACCCCCGTTGATGGCGAAGAAGCTCATGGCGGCGAAGAGGTGCCCACATGGAGCGATGGTCAAGTGTCTGTAGCCCACGGCGTTAACGACGACATGTCGTTTACCGAAGCCTTCAATACAGCCCGCACCGAGGTAGGCCCTGGTGGCGCTTTCGAGTGGCATGGCAACATCTACCACACGTATAACAAGGACGAGTGGGATAACATGTCGGCCGAGGATAAAGCAGCCTTTGGTCAGCACTTCAACTTTACAGGCTCAGCCACAGCTCAGAACGACGAGGTAGAGGTAGTAGATTCACACGCCTCTCACACCGCTGCTCACACCGCTGCTCACACCGCTGCTCACACCACAGGTCACACCACAGGCCATGCTACGGCTCATGCTCAAACCGCTTCTGCCGAAACCGCACAGCCTCAACACACTTCAGAAGAAACTGCTCAAGCTCAGCCCACAGGCCAAGGTCATCAGGGCGACGAGCCCAACTATGTGAATGGCGGCGAAGGAAATCAAGGACATACAGAAATAATTAACGTTCCCCCACAAGAAGACGAAGTGACGATACTGGGCGTAGAACACGACGAAAACACAGGCTTCACCTATGCACAGCTCTCTGT
>CAKQFW010000225.1 GCA_934230965.1 uncultured Prevotella sp. | reverse complement strand
CTCATGTATATACCATAACACCTCGTGTGGCAGATGGTTGTCTGTCACATACTCCTGTATGGGGTTGAGGATGTCGATGGCGTATTTGTTTTCACAAAACAGCAATATTTTCATAGCGTGTCGTTGTGGGTATAATGTTTTGTAGGTTATAATTCAAGCTTAAACTTGATGGTGTGCTTCTTACCGTAGCGGCGCCAGAAGCGGGCGCGCTGGTTCATGACGTATTGCACGGCTGGCTCAACATCGTAGCCACGTGCCTGAGCATAGCTCTCGGCAATGATGCGGATGAAATTTTTTGGCCCCCATAAGCGACACAGGCTGTTGAGGCCCACTTGCTGGCTGACGGGCCCGAAGGCCATGCGGTTGATGTCGACCAGCATGAAGTGGTAGCCTTCGGCATCGTGCATCCACAAGATATTGCCTGGGGTGAAGTCTTTATGTAGCACCTCTTGCTCGTGCAGATGGGCTGCAAAGTGTCCTAAGGCTTCGGCCAGCGCCTCATATTCGCCCGCTTGGGCATCGCCCATGGCGTAAAGAGTGTGAGGGTAGGGACTTTGCACCGTGATGAGGTAGCTGTAACCTAACAAGCCAAGGCTGTGGCGCTCTTCTACCAATGCGATGGCGTCGGGGGTGCCGATGCCTTTGGCCGCGAGGATGGCGGGAAAGCGGAAGGCCCTACTGCCTTTCGATTCGCGCAGCCCCCACGAGTAGATGAGGCGGTTGGGGCCCGCTGGCTGGTGGTATCGCTTTACGTTAACCAGTGTGCCATCGGGTGCCGTCATGGTCTTGATGAGGTTGCGCCCACGGTATATCACTTCGCCCTCATGCTCGAATATATGCGGCATGCTGGCAGCAAAGGCTTCGAGATGGGCGTATCGTGGGGCTATCTTTGTCTTGATATGCATTCTTCTTTATCGATAGGTTTGGGGCTGTATGATGTGTTTACAGGGTGTGAAAGGGCTATGCGCGCTCTACAACCTTGCCGTTTACTACCTGAAAGCGGCGGTCGAACTCTTCCTTCGTGCGTTTCCAGCGGTTGTGGCTCCACAGATAGTAGGCTGGCTTGCGCCGAATGGTTTCTTCAAGCATACAGAAGAAGCGACGTGTGATGTCGTCGGGCGGAAGCGTGTTGGGCTCGCGTGTGATGAGCTTATAGGTGGCGGTGTAGTAGCCGCGCTTGGGTCGGCTCATCTCAACATAGAACACAGCGTTGTTCATCTTGCGCATGATGCGCTCGCCACCCGTAAACACGGGCGTGTGCTCGTGATTGAGAAATGGCAGCCAAAGGTGTATGTTGGTCCACTTGGGGCCTTGGTCGCTGATGTATCCGCAAATGTTGCGCACACCTTCTTTCTTCTTGGTAACGACGTATCGCAGAATGTCTTTCTTCGGGATAACGTGGCTGTGTGGCTCGTGCGAGCGCAGCTTGCGAAACAGATAATCGAAAGTTTTGTTGCGTAAGGGGTGATAGATAAGGCCTGTTTCGCGTTCAAGGGGTAGGTCCATGCCCACGCACGACAGCCACTCCCAGTTGCAGTAATGGCCCAAGATGGCGGCCACATCTTGCCCTTCTTGAAAACATTGCTCTACCTCTTCGCTGTTGATGATGGTGAAGCGGCGGCGCAACTCCTTATCGCTGATGCTAAGTAGCTTCACGGCTTCAAGGAAATAATCGCAAAACCAATGGTAAAACTTACGTTCAATGGCCTTAATATCGCCAATGCCCTTCTCGGGAAAAGCGGTGACGAGGTTCTTGCGCACCACGCCTCTTCTATACCTTATTATATAGTAGAGCAACACGTAGCCGATATCTGCCATGCCGTAGAGAATGCGGAATGGTAGTAGTGATAGGGTATAAAATAGCGTGTATACTATTCGGGTCATTGCCTTTCCTGTTTTTTGTTTATTTTGACAGAATGATTTCTTTCGCTTTGCATCGTTACTCTCTGTTTAGAGGGTGCGCAATGCCTACACTGTCTTGCAAAGTTACAAATAATAACTGAATTGCCTTGCTACATACTGCGAAAATGTTATAACTTTGCATAATATGAAGGGTTTGAGCCCCGAAAAGAACAGAAAGTAAAAAGAGAATGGTTACTTTTGCGCTTATAAAACCCCGGATTACCGTTATGCTTATAAAGCCTTGTCAGGTCTTTAGAGGTTAGCTCGCTGTTTTTGCATAAATATGCAATATGGGTAGTGGTTTTAGAAAGGCTTGATATTACGGTCTGAAAGCATGGGTTTTGGGTTGTGAAACCAAGGGTTTTACAACCCAAAACCAAGGGTTTCACGACCTGAAACCCTTGGTTTCGCATACGAGAGGTATCAATAATGAAAACTGTAAGCAAATGGTTTGTTATTTCTTACAGATTGATAGAAATTTAATAATTCTTATGTGAAGAAATGTAAAAATACGAAGATGTATAAATATACAGTTTGTGCCTCGTTTTGCATAAATATGCAAAAATGAAGTTTGGGTGGTAAACCTTGTTATGGTATCAATTTATTTCAAACTTAATACAATAATATATATAATGTGTTGCAATTGATGGCGCTACTGATTGTCTACACTATACTGGTTCTTTTAAAGTGTTAACAATAGTTATTTATCTTTAAAATCGCCCCGCGCCTGTAAATTTGTATAGCGTGTTATTATGATATTAGAAAAAATGTTCGTACCTTTGCAGCCCGAAACGGCATGGTATTTCCATGGCCAACTGGATACGAAAATACACATAAATATATAAATTAAAAATAATTACAATTATGCCTACTATTTCACAGTTAGTAAGAAAAGGCAGAAAGGTGCTCGTAGACAAGAGCAAGTCACCAGCTTTGGATTCATGTCCTCAGCGTCGTGGTGTTTGCGTTCGTGTTTACACAACCACACCTAAGAAGCCTAACTCGGCAATGCGTAAAGTTGCCCGTGTTCGTTTGACAAACCAGAAAGAGGTGAACTCTTACATCCCAGGAGAAGGCCACAACTTGCAGGAACACTCAATCGTTTTGGTTCGTGGTGGTCGTGTAAAAGACCTTCCTGGTGTACGTTATCACATCGTTCGTGGTACTCTTGATACCGCAGGTGTTGCAAACCGCACACAGCGCCGTTCTAAGTATGGTGCAAAACGTCCGAAAGCCGCTAAGAAGTAATAATCGGAGAAGATTAATACTAGGACGATAAAAACAAGTTTATTTTAGTTTTGCTGGAAGCGTTAAATCAGGTTGAGTAAATGCTCAAGAGTGAGCGTTGAAGAAACAAGTTACAGCCCCATGCAGAATTTAATTTTTAAGTAAAAATGAGAAAAGCAAAACCCAAGAAGCGTGTGATCTTACCCGATCCCGTTTTCAACGACCAGAAAGTGTCGAAATTTGTAAATCACTTGATGTATGATGGTAAGAAAAATACCTCATACGAAATTTTCTATAACGCTCTTGATACCGTAAAGGCCAAGATGGCTAAGGAAGAGAAGCCCGCTCTGGAAATTTGGAAGCAGGCACTCGACAACATCACTCCTCAGGTGGAGGT
>CAKQFW010000224.1 GCA_934230965.1 uncultured Prevotella sp. | reverse complement strand
ATTTTGGCACATTTTGGTAGACAGTTTAAAGATACGAAACTTACGGTTGAAGATAAGTATAGGCCATCTACAAAAATGCGTTCGCAATGGGATAGCCGTATCATCGCATTTATGTTTGCTCTTATCTTCTTCTACGGCATTGTGTCGTTTGTGTTGTGTCTTGTTGCTATACGGCATTTCTTGCCTCAACGATTTCGTACACCTTCGTTTATGTCGAAGCGTACGTGCATTATCTTATCGGCATCGGTCATCATGTTGGCTGTCTTGTTGGGGTTAGCTCGTCTTATATTTAAAGACCAAAACTTCTTGCTTATGGCCAGCAACCTTTTGGTTGAGTATGCTTGGCTTTTGGGTGTAATCCTTACCTCGTTACTCATCCGTCTTGATGGCTCGCAGATGAAGAGCGCTTTCCGCATCTACTCACCATTAATGTTTGTTGGCTTCATCGTTATTAGCTTTCGTATCGTACTGGTACCTAACGATGTCGTAAACTTGGTCTTCCCGCCTGTACTTTTACTCTGCTCGCTTTGGCAGTGGAATGTAATAATGCGTCATAATGATAACATTCCTAAGTCAGACGTGTTTTTCACTTACTGTTCGCTGGCGGTATTTATTGTCTCAACTATTTGTTCTTGGGTGGGTTATACCTTGCTCAGTGTACAGGTCCTTATATGGTGGATTATGCAGCTGACGTGCATCCTCACTATTACGTGCCTTACAGGCTTGCTTAATCAGTGGGCCAAGCGACATGATTATAAATGTAAGAAGGTGTATGAGGTATGGGTCTTTCGTCTTGTTTATTATGTGGTGTTACGGGTGATGGGGGTATTATCTGTGCTCATTTCATTGTATTGGGCAGCTGATGTATTCAATCTTACCGATGTTATGTGGAACCTCTTTAGCCATAATTTTATTGATAGTAAAAATCTTCGTGTGATCATTATCTCTATCGTAATGGTGGCCAATCTTTATTTCGTGTTCTCGTATCTCTATCATACGGTTAACGATTTGCTTGAAATATATTTTGAAAAGAAAGATATGAGCACGGCAGCCAGTCATAATATCATGTCACGTAAACTTGTGCAAGTGGTGGTATGGGGTGTATGGCTCTTAGTGGCATTGGCCATTTTCCATGTAAGCAATACGTGGTTAGTGGTTATCTCTGGTGGCCTGTCAACAGGTATTGGTTTTGCTTCAAAAGATATTCTTGAGAACATTTATTACGGCATCTCTTTAATGGCAGGACGTGTGAAAATAGGCGACTGGATAGAGTGTGACGGCACCCGAGGAAAGGTGAGTTCTATATCATACACTAGTACAATGATTGACACTGTTGATGGTTCGGTTATAGCTTTCCAAAATAGTCAGCTCTTCACAAAAAATTACAAGAATATGACGAAGAACCATGGCTATGAACTCGATACTCTGGAAGTGGGGGTGGCCTATGGTAGTGATCTTACATTTGTGAAACAAATTTTGCATGATGCCGTAATACAGCTCGACTGCATTTATAAGAAACGTGGTGTAAAGATTGTCGTGAAGAGTTTAGGTGACAATAGTGTGAACCTCACAGTTAGCGTTTGGGTTTCGGTGTTGACGCATTATACTGATGATGGCGAGGTTCTAGAGTGTATATACAATACCTTGAATAAACACAATATTGAAATCCCATTCCCTCAGCACGATTTGCATTTACGTGATGTACCTGTTAGGGTAGATGTTGACAATAAGTAATAATTATTGTTCATCCCTTATTAAGCCAAAAATCAATCTAATGTAGATAAAAGCACCTTGCAAAGGTAAAAGCATGTTGACAGTAGCTTCTGCCTTTGTAAGGTGCTATCATATTCATAGTTATATTTATATTTATATTTATACTTATATTTATATTTATATTTATACTTATATTCTTATTCTTATTCTTATTCTTATTCTTATTCTTATACAAGTAGATAGATTATCTGTTTTCGGCTCCACAGTGTGGACATTTTCCTTTTTTTCGAATCTTCTTACCACATTTTCCGCAAATATAGGAGCAAGCCGTGTAGTGGAAGTAGCGGTACAGAGCAAAAACAATGTAGGCTACAAGTAACGGAAAACCTATGTAATAAAGGGTGGTAATACTAAAAATAATATAGTTGGCGGCACAGATAGCCGCGAGTCCACCAAGATAGAGTACGGCCTGGCTTACAGGCAGCAAACGCTTCACTTCGTCAAGTGCGGCCATACCCATAATCAGCATGCCCCATACCGCTCCTACAAAGATGCCGATAATGGGCGGTTGAGAAAAGGGGTTAAGTGAAGGATGAAAATAAAAATGCTGCCACGAGTCGGCATCAAACAATTGTATGCTTGAGTAGAAGGTGGCTGCTGCCGCCACTGTGATAGCTAACAATGTAGGGTAAATGCTGTCAATGTCGTTAAAATGTACAATGAAAGCTTTCTTTTTCATGATACGTCGTAGTAAATATCCACTTGCTATAACGCTGATAATGACTAAAAAGATAAGTAGATGCTTGTCAGAGAAGGTGCTGATAAACTGCGAGATGGGGTCGCTGGGCACCACGCTTTTCAGCAAGACACTCTCATGTACCCACCCGAAGGTTTCTTGGTCGCGTGCCACTTGTACCCACACGGTGTCTATAGGGTCGTAATTTAGCACTCGTTTGTCGGCCACTACGATGTGGTCATTGCGGTGTACGTAAAGTGTGTCGGTAGGCAGAAGAGTAACTATTTCTTCGGGTTGCTGCTCGATAATTGCCATAGAGTCGGCTTTAATCACAAAGTTGTAGTTGCGACCATAATGCTGTTTGTTTTCTTTTTTATGGTAGCAACTGCTAAGACAAAGGCACGCAATGAGCAATACCAGCATCTTCGTTATATTTCTTATGATAGTGAACTGATCTCTATTATTGTTTTTAATCGTCAGCATAAATATTCATTTGGCAGTTTGAACAATGAAATTGTAAGCGGAAGCGTCGTCCATTACCTAATGTTAAGAATAAGGGTTCGTGCCATGTAGGTTGTTTGCCTCCATTCTTTACACAGTATCCTAATGCATAGCGTATGCAGTAACGGCACTGCATAATGCATTTTTCTTTTGGCTCTTTAACCTCGAAAGCCATTTCTGCGTGCGATAGCCCTTGTTGTGCGTAGAAATGGCGAGCAATATGGTTGGCAATATTATATAAGTAGGTTCTATTGCCATAGAACAGTGTGCGTTTGGTATAGTTAGGGCCTACTGTACTTGTGTTACTTACTTTATTATTGCCAACACATTCAATTGATGAGGATATGTTGCTCACTGCTTTATCTAACTCTTCAACGGCATGTCGTCTTAATTCTGCCAAAATGCTAGAGGGCACAAATAACAATTCCACATCATCATCAATGCTTAGGTTAATGCATTTGTAGATGGTGTTTCCAAGTTTACCCAGTTGTCGTTGCATGTTTTCTCTTTGTGGCTTTTGTGCCGCTTGTTTGTCAATGTCAATACTCGCCGAAGCCTTGATGCCTTCTTCTGTTTCTATTGTCAGCGTCAAACCGTTTGAATGTTGACATAGGTGCATAT
>CAKQFW010000223.1 GCA_934230965.1 uncultured Prevotella sp. | reverse complement strand
GTATAGAGGAGATTATTGAAAACGTATGGATGCAAGTGCCTAACGAGTATGCCGACAAACTAATGTTGGGCGGCATCATCTTAACGGGTGGCGGCGCCAACATGCGCAATATGGAAAAGGCATTCCAGCACTACACACATATTAATAAGGTGCGCACAGCTAAGTTTGTAAACTTAACCATCAATACAGCATACCCCGACCAGCTGCCACACGATGGCTCACTGAACACTGTGCTCAGCATCTTAGCGAAAGGCAACGAAAACTGTGCTGGAAGCAATGTAAGCAACGACCTGTTCAATGGCAATTATGATGGCTCTACCGTAAATCAGAACGCACAACACGACGAAGAGAAGAAGGCCGAAGAAGAACGCAAAAAGCAAGAAGAAGAGAAAAAGGCTGAGGAAGAAAAACGCCAGGCCGAAGAAAAGGCTGCCGCTGAAGCTGCTGAGGCACAGCGTCTGGCCGAGGAAGCTGCACGCAAGCATTCACCCATTCACCGTTTCTTCAACTCGCTGAAACGTTTCGGAAACACCATCATCGAGGGCGACAACGAGGAAGGGAAATAACAAAGCAACGCTAAGAACAAAGCATTAACAACGCTAAGAACAAAGCATTAACAACGCTGAAAACAAGACAATATGGAAGATCAACATCGAAATATCACACCAAACATCCTTGACTTTGGTGAACCACATAAAGAAAACTGCATCATCAAAGTGATAGGTGTGGGCGGTGGCGGTGGCAACGCTGTCAACCACATGTATCGCGAGGGCATACACGACGTATCGTTCGTGCTGTGCAACACCGATAATCAAGCGCTGAACGACTCACCTGTGCCACAGAAGTTGCAATTAGGCAAAGAAGGTTTGGGAGCTGGCAACAAGCCCGAGAAGGCTCGCAAAGCCGCTGAAGAAAGCACTGATGCTGTGCGCAAGATGCTGAGCGACGGCACAAAGATGGCGTTTATCACTGCTGGTATGGGTGGTGGAACAGGCACGGGTGCCGCCCCTGTTATTGCTCGCATCTCAAAAGAGTTGGGCATCCTCACCGTAGGCATCGTCACCATTCCGTTCCGTTTCGAAGGCATCAGAAAGATTGACCAAGCGCTTGACGGCGTAGAAGAGATGTCGAAACATGTTGACGCACTGCTCGTTATCAACAACGAGCGTCTGCGCTCTATCTACCCCGAGCTCACCGTGCTCGATGCTTTCGGAAAGGCCGACGACACACTGAGCGTGGCCGCCAAGAGCATTGCCGAGATTATTACCAACCACGGTCTAATCAACCTCGACTTCAACGACGTGAAGACTGTGCTGAAAGATGGTGGCGTAGCCATCATGAGTACAGGCTACGGCGAGGGCGATGGTCGTGTAAAGCAGGCCATTCAGGATGCGCTCAACTCACCGTTGCTGAACGATCGCGACATCTTCAACGCAAAGAAGATTTTGTTAAACATCAGTTTCAGCAATACCGAGAACGGAAACAACGGCCTAATGATGGAGGAGATGAACGATGTAAACGACTTTATGGCGAAGTTCGACAACGACTTTGAGATAAAGTGGGGTATCGCCATCGACCCCGAACTGAGTAAGAAGATAAAGGTTACCATCTTGGCTACAGGCTTCGGCATCAAAGATGTTGAAGGCATGAACGACCATATCGACAAGCGTCATAACATTGAAGATGCACAAAAACGTCAAAACGAAGCCGAGAAAGAGGCACAACGCGCCGACATTCGTGGCCACTACTACGGCACCGACGGCACAAAGACGAAACGTCGCCACAACATCTTCATCTTTGACAATGACAGTTTAGATAACGATAACGTCATCATAAAAGTTGAAGACACGCCTACCTATATCCGTAGCAAGAAGTGTCTTGACGACATCCGCAACGAAGCAAAGGGCAACACAACACAAGAGACAAAGCCCGAAACCGATAATGCAGCCAGCGCACCAGGCATCATTAGCTTCGTGTAAAACAAAGATACTTTAGAGACACCTATAACAAAAGAAACGTCCTCAAAGAAGGCAAACATACTAAGTGTATTAACTACAAATAATATGTTTACCCTCTTTGAGAACGTTTTCGTATATATATCTATAATATTTAGCCTAATACATCTATCCTATTTCATACATATACCTATTTATCTAGCTTAATCTATCCATTATATTTAGCCTAATATATCTATTATATTTAGTCTAATATATCTATTATATTTAGCCTAATATATCTATTATATTTGCCTAATACATCAATTATATTTAAACCTCATTTACCCAAATAATTCTTTCAATACAGCCAGTGATTTTAGTTCTTTAAAATCGGGGAAATGCAAGCGATAATAAGTTAAAATAATATCAACACAACGGCTACGGTCTGCACGCGACATAACAAAAAGGTGCATATTATCAAAATTCATACGCAAGATAACACGCAGACGTTTACTATCTTCAGCCGAAAGAAAATCAGGATGAAGCGGTGCCTGGTGTACGAAACAGGCGGCACGCAAATCAAAAAACACGCCCTCATCTTCAACATTAGGCTGAAAGCCCAAGAACAATGCCAAACGAAGCATAAATACAAGATGGAAGTTGGGAGCAGAACGGTCGCAACCATCCAGCCAGCGCATACTCGCCACCACATAATTAAATAAGGGCACATTTTGTTGCTCATTGCGCGTGGCTTGGCATAAAAACTCGGCCACGAACATGCACAACGATAGTTTGGCAGCATCAAAAGGGATTGACGAATAAGGATAAAGCAAACGAGCATCCTTCAACCGCTGCAAACGGGCCTTCGGTCGTGCATCATACACCACATCGAGCATGGTGAGTGGCTGAAACAATTGGCGACGAATACGGCCACGACCCGAATTGCTAATTGTTTGAATAATGCCCACCCTACCCTCTTGTTCGGTGAACAAATCAACAATCAGCTGCGAATCGCCATATTTTAACGTACGAAGCACTAAAGCGCGTGTTCTTACCTGCATAACGGTATATTTTGATGCAAAAATACGAAAAATGAAGGGTTTATAGAAAATTTCTTCAAGAAAATTTGTGGCATTAATAAAAAATTGCTACCTTTGCATCCGCAAATGAAAGGCATGGTCCCTTCGTCTATCGGTTAGGACGAGAGATTTTCATTCTCTAAAGAGCAGTTCGATTCTGCTAGGGACTACCAATAAAAAAAATAATATTATAACAACAAAGATGGCAAACCATAAATCATCACTTAAAAGAATCCGTCAGGATAAGGCCAAAACTTTGCATAACAAGTATTATGCAAAGACTATGCGCAACGCAGTGCGCAAGCTTCGCGCGCTTACAGACAAGGAAGAGGCCGTAAAGCTCTACCCTGCCGTTCAGAAGATGCTTGACAAGTTGGCAAAGACCAACATCATCCACGCCAACAAAGCTGCTAACTTGAAGTCGAGCTTGTGCTCACACATCGCTAAGTTAGCATAAGAAAAGCATACAAGCACCAAACGAAATATAAGGCTCATACCGCAAGGTATTGAGCCTTTTTTCGTATCTTATACACATATCACTAAAGTTTCCCACATTCCCTTCCACTACTA
>CAKQFW010000222.1 GCA_934230965.1 uncultured Prevotella sp. | reverse complement strand
CAGATGCACGTCGGGCTTATACTCGCCGTAGCGCGCTATCCATATATTATAGTTGGCTTTGAGGTCGGGCGCCATAGATAGGTATCGGTTTACAAACATTTGGCTGATATACAGCACGGGGCGTGTGCCTGTGCGGCGCTCAACAATGTGCATCCAGCTACGCACGGCGGCAAACAATGCTGTGGGGCCTCCCATCTTTTTTATTTGCTGGTGCGAGGGCTCGAGGTCGAGCACAGGCGGCATGTCGCCCTTCTTGAAAATGGTGTGGCGCAAGAAGAATTCGGCTTGCACACTTCCCGATGTCTTTGTTGAGAAGAAGTGGTAGGCACCAACAGGTATGCCTTGACGTCGTGCCGCTGTATAGTCGGCGCGGAAGTAGCGGTTGCGTATGGTACGACCCTCTGTCGACTTGATGTAGCAGAACGATACAGGGTAGTCGACAGCGCCCGTCACCGTCTTTTTGCTGATGGTGCCGAGGTGGCTGATGCGCACTTGGTTCCAGTGTATGGGGTAGCGTCGGCGTCCCACGTCGTGCTGAAAGCGCGATATGTCGATGCCGTAGATGCGGTCGGCGGTATAGTTGAGGCGTTCGCCTAAGAAGCGGTCGGCCTTCCATTCGCCCACCCGTATGTGCTTGTTGGGTGCGAGGGCAAAGCCCCAGCCCGAGCGGCGGTCGTTGCGCCACTGTCCGCTGTATTGGTGGCCCAGTGCATCGGTGGCGGAGCCGTGTCCTGCTGCTACCATGTGGCGGTTGAAGTCGCCCGTATAAACCTCGGCATTGCTATCGTTGGGGGCTGCCGAGCGTGTGCCGCGCATCAGCGTGTCGGCGCGCCATTGTCCTACAATCTGTCGGCCTAAGCTGTCGGTGGCCGTTCCCCATCCGCAGCGTTGTCCTGCTTTCCATTGTCCGGTATAGATAATGCTGTCGCCCTTTGACAGTTGGCCATAGCCATCATATCGCCCTTTGGCGTCGGTTTGTCCTGTGTAGGTCATGCCATTGGGTGCGGTGTGCTGTTGGGCGTCGGGCTTGATGCCGTGTCCGCAAGCTGTGAGCAGTAGGGCCGTGGCTGCTACCTTTGCGCTTGTTAATGTGGCTGCTAATAGTTTTCTTGCCGTGTTATAGGCCCCTTTGTTTGCTGCCCAGCGGCCGTTCATAATAGTTATCATTGCTCGCCTCCTTTCATCAATAGGTGCTGTATGGCGTTGCGTCCCACAATGTTTTTACCGTCTATCATGCCGCCAAACAGTCCGCGAGGCGTAAAAAGGGCGGTTCCATCGGTGGCTAACACGTTGGCGAAGTGATGCACCTGTCCTGTGCGTCGGCCCATGGTCAGTATCACGGGGGCGTCATTTTTCCCCATTTCATCGATGCCCAGGGCGCCATGTCCCGCTGCTATCAGTCGGCGGTTGGTGGTGTTCCAGGGCAATAGGTATTGCGTTTTTACCCCACTGGGCGTGGTTTTATCGAGCGTTTGCAGCAGTAAGAGTCGGTTTTTGTTGCCCACCGCTATGCGTTGGCATAGCACCTTTTGGGGCTTGTTTTTGCCCATTTCATCGTTTGTTTCGGGCCTATACCATGCTGTATAGGTGGTGCGAGGCTGTAGGGTGAGGGGCGTGGCGGTTTTCAGCAGACTGTCGGCCATGGCCAATGTTGCCGCGTTGTGTGCAGCTTGCGCCTTCATCTGCGTGGTCAAGGCTGCTATCTGTTGGTATCCATCGTCTTGCACACCGTGCACACGAAGGTAGTAGTTGAGCTCGCTAATGGCGTTTTTCTCCCTTTTCATCGTTGTTTCCAGCGTTTTTATGAGGCACAGAAGGGCTTCGTCTGCGCTATATGGCAGCGTCTTTAGCGTGTCGGCCACCGTTACAATGCGTCCGTGGCATGAGGGTATGGCGGGCCAACGGTTCATCCAGCAACCGTCGGTGCGGTGCAGGGTGGCGGCTTGAAGCGAGTCGGTAGAGGGCTGTAGCGCGGTGCTGTCGGCCTCAATGCCCGCGAAGAAGAGGGTGGGTTGCCCCTTTGCGCATAGGGCATACCACGAGCGTTGCTCAACCACTACCACGCTGGCGCGCATCTCGTTGGCGGTAGAGGGTAGGCAGCGTTGTGCCAGTATGGCCAATGCTATGATGGCGACACCTGTTGCTGTGAGGCCTAAGCGGTGTCGCACGATGAAGGAAATTATCTTTTTCATTTCCAGTTGTTTTTGTTTCTGCCTAACTTTTAGGCAATGCGAAATTACAAAAAAATATTGATAAGCCTCATGGTTCACCCTTTTTCTTTTTTTTATAGCATGTTTAACAAAAACATAAAAAAACCCCTATTGTGGGCAAACCCTTCTGGTTTTAATAAAAGGTATGGCGAATGGTCTTACGAGAGCAAGCTCTCGCCACCCCATCCGCCATACCTTTTATTGGTGCAGCAAGCTGCACTTTGCCCACAATAGGGCGATAAACATAAAAAACATTATCACTCTATATCACTGATGAAGCCCGAGAACGTGTAAAAAGCTCAAAACCTTAATATTTATCTCTTTCTCTTCACACATTCAAGAAAAAAGCGTAAATTTGCAGAAATATTCTTTGAAAAACAGATACTTTTTATGATGATAAAACAACTAATGGCTGTGGCAGCCCTTGCAGTGGCTACCTTCAGCATTACCTCGTGTACCGAAAAGAAGTTTCATGTAGAGGGAAACATTACTGAGGCAAAGGACTCTACACTGTATTTTGAAAACATGAGCTTGAATGGCGCTGTGGTACTCGACTCGGTGAAGTTGGGCGAGGATGGTGCCTTTAGCTTTGCTGCCAAGGCTGGCGATGCCCCCGAGTTCTACCGTCTGCGCATTGCAGGACAGATCATTAACTTGGCTGCCGACTCTACCGAGACCGTAAACATTAAGGCCGCTTATCCCACCATGGCATCGGGCTATGAGGTGACAGGGTCGGCCGACTGCGCTACCATTAAGGAGTTGGCCCTGCTGCAGATAGGCCTTCAAACACAGGTTAACGCCATTGCTAAAGACCCGTCGCTGGGTGTTGACGCTGTGGGCGACAGTATCGACCGCGTGGTAGAGCGCTATAAAGATAAGGTGAAGTTTAATTATATCTTCAAGGCTCCGATGCGCGCCTCGTCTTATTTTGCCCTCTTCCAAACCTTGGCGTTGGGCAATGCGTCGACCCTCATCTTCAACCCCCGCAACAGCGAAGAAGATATCAAGGTTTTTGCTGCCGTGGCTACCAGTTGGGATACCTATTTCCCCAAAGCCGAGCGTGGCCAGAACCTTCATAATATTGCTATTGAGGGCATGAAGAACGTGCGCATTATTCGTGCTAACAACACGCCGGCCGAGATTGATGCCTCGAAGGTGACGTCGACGGGCATCATCAACATTACGCTGCCCGATAATAAGGGCCACAACCAGTCGTTGGCGCAGCTCAAGGGTAAGGTGGTGATGCTCGACTTCCACCTCTTTGCCAGCGAGCAGAGCATGCAGCGCATCATGATGCTACGCGAACTGTATAACAAATATCATGCTCAGGGTTTTGAAATTTATCAGGTGAGCGTTGACCCCGATGAGCACTTCTGGAA
>CAKQFW010000221.1 GCA_934230965.1 uncultured Prevotella sp. | reverse complement strand
GAGCGGGAACGTCCTCGCAACTGGTGAATGTGAATGCTGCCATCATGAAGGCAAGCATTGAATACATTATCTTTTTCATATATATGATATAATTTTTTACTGTGTAATGTAATATTATTATTAATGTGTATTTACAAATAGCCTAATAGCCGTGGCTTACTTGTTTTGTGCCTCAGACAGCACCTCGATGTCAGAGTACTGACGCAGCAGCAACTGAACGGTAGCATCGTATCTATCGCTCGACTTGTAGCAGGTGAGCACACCTGTTACGTTCAGGTTTCCGCTAGGCAGAGGCATAGCAGCAAAGTCGGCATAGCAGCTGGTGCGGATGCCAAACTCGTTGGTAGTATAGCCATAGAAAGAGCGCATCACACCGAAGCCCGTTGTTTTACCTTCATCCTCAGGAGCGAAGGTAGTTTTACCATCGGCCTTATCGAATGAGACGAATGATGCCTTCACCAGGCGACCAGACATTGAGTAAACATAGTTTTGGTCTTTCACCTTGCTTACATCAAAGGTCAGTGGCTGAGCCTTAGAGGCATCAGGAGCGCCCAACAGTTTGAAGCGGTTCTGCCAATCGGCACGAGCGATACGGCTGGGATAGGTCGACTTCTGTCCGCTGGCGCTGGTAGAAGTGTAGGGCACACCAATCTGGGGCTGTGAGCGATAAGCGCCAATGTAGAGGCCACCGAGGTCGATCAATATTTCCTGGCCAATCTGCAGCTGTCCACAAAGACCACCCTGAGCAATACAGATGATGATGCCTGCTGTGCCATCGTCAACAGATATTTCGTTATAAAGATTACCCTCAACGTCATGTCCTGTCACCACGCCTTTGATCTGCACGCCGTTGGCAATGCGCATTGTATCGTTGATGAGGCTGTTCACCTTATCGGCTGTGAGGTCATAATCCTTTTTTAGTTGCTCAATCGACACCACATTGCCTTCCACCAAGTTGTTGTTTCCAAAGGCGGGAGTATCGCCAGTGGGGTCTTTCCAGTCATCATCCATGCACGATGTGGCGGTCAGTCCCAATGCCAGTGTCATCAGAAACAGTTTCAAATATTTAATACTTTTCATTCTTTCTTTTCTTTTTTAGAAATTATACGTCACGATAATATGATTTGTTCGTCACGAATATTAGAACTTATACGTCAAGTTCAGCATGCCGTTGGTGCCGTATGCATAGAACTTGAAGGGGTTCTTCGAGAACGAATAAGAACGTGCCTTGATATTATCGCTTGTTACACCCGAGTAGTCGCTACGGCTCTGCTCAAAACCACCCGTTGTGATGTCGCGGTTGTTCAGCACGTTGGTAAGCGAGAGGTTGATAGAAAGCATACCACGCTTGAGGTAGATGCTACGTCCGATAGAAGCATCCAGCATGAAGCCACCCTTACCCTTGGTCTGCTTCAAGGCCGAGTCGAGGGGATTTCCGTTAGCATCAAAGATAACCTCACCAGCTTTCTGGCGGTTCTTCAATGTATTGAGGTAGCGGTAGCTGGGCGAGTATGCCAGATAGATACGGTCATAGTAGTTGCAGTTCAGGTCAAGATACCATCCACTCTGGTGGTAGCTCAGTCCTACGCTGGCAGCTGTAAGCGGTGTACCGTTATCGCGCATACCTTTATTATATATACGGTCATAGTTGCTGCTGGCATCTTCAGGATCGCCATACATATCGCCGTGCATCACACCATCGATCGACTCCATGTAAGCCAACTTCGAGTTGTTGATGATCTTAGCGTCGCTGATGGTACCAATCAGTTTCACGTCGAACGCGCTTGTAACCTTGATACGTGCGCCCAGCTCTAAGCCATAATATTCTTTGTTTGTGCCAGTGAGCGAAACATACGAGAACGAGTTAACGTCGTCGTAGAAGAAGTTTTGCCACTCAGTTACATTGTCCAGACGGCTATAGTAGCCATTCAGGTTAAAGTGCAACCAAGCGTTCTCAAACTGGTAACCCAGCTCGGTGCTGAACACGCGCTCGTTCTTCAGGTTGTTCACAAAGTTGTTGTTTACCTCAGGAGCCTGGAAAGCGTTGCGAGCCTGCGGTGCACGATATTCGTATCCGATGCCGAAGGTGAGTGTGTTGCCACGACCCATATTCAGGCTTGAGCCAAACTTCAGGCCACCGTCAACAAAGTCGGCGCGTCCGCTCTTACCATACGAGTTGTCCTTAGCCAAGCCGTTGCGCATCTTACCATCGCGCTGCATTGAGGTATAGCCTACGCGGCCAGCCACGGTGTAGTGCAGAGGTCCGAAGTCTTCAGTATAGCTACCCCACAACTTAGCGTTGTTAACCAGCAGGTCATAGTTGTAACCAAACTTGTCACCTTCCTTCACAATAGCGTTAGGATGGTTCAAGTCATACTGTACAGCATCGCTGGTAGGCGTATTCTTATCGTTGATAGCGTAGGTGTTGATGTTCGTAAACTTTGTTGCACCCAGCAAGTCGTCCATGGTCTGATAGTGAGCGGCACGGTTAGTGGCAGCCACTACGCCCAGGTTGTAGCTCTTATTCTTGTCAATCTGCTTGTTGAAGGTCGAGGCGAAGGTGAGGTTCAGCTGATCAATGTGCTTAGCCTGGATATAATACATAGCATCCTTGCCAGCAGCGCTCACATTCTTGTTGGCAGCATACAAGCGATCCCAGTTAATCTGTCGGTTAGCCTTTGATGCTGTCCAGAAGTTGTACGAGTTCAACCAGTCGTTATAAGCCTGCGTGGTGATATAGTTTTCGTTGCTGTTATTCCAAACGTCATAATAGCTACTGGGCATATTTTTCCAGTAGTCAGGACGAGGGTTATCAGCATTGTTATAGTTCAGCTTCGTGTTCTTATACATACCGTATTTGCCGAACAGCGATGTGCTGAGCTTGGTATCATTATCAATTTTCCAGTCCCATGAGAAGATAGCGCTCGGAGTATACTCGGTGGTAACACGCGAGTTGCGCTTCTTACCATTCTGGTAGCCCCAATAGGGGTTATAATATCTGTCATTGGCCAGCCAGTAGCTCTCATCAGTAGCGTTGCCCTGAGCACCGCGCTCTGTGGGAGAACCCCAGGTTGCTAAGGTGAGTGAGTGCTCGCCACCATTAAACACCTTCTGCACGCCGAGATAGTAAGAAAGAGCATTGTAGAAGGTGCCCTCTACATATCCTTCTTTAGCCCAACGATAGGTAAGGTTACCCGCAAAGGCCCATCCCTTATCGTTCAAGCCCGTGTTAAAAGTATACATACCGCGCAGTGTGTAGCTGCGGTTTGCACCAGCCAGCGACACACGGTGTCCTACAGGCATGTTTGCGGGGCGGAAGTTGTAGTTGTTTGAACCTGCCATGCCAGACATAGCAAATCCGTTACTCTCAAATGGCAGTGCAAATTCAACGTTGCGTGTTTGTTGGTTCAAACCACCCACCATGGTAGAGAAGCGGAACTGTCCGCTTTCCATGTCGTTCATGGGCACACCGTTGATGTACACTTCATTGAACTTCTGATCGAAGGCGCGATAACGGAAGCGTACTGGTGAGAAGAGATATCCCACACCGCTCGCATAAATGTTGTTGTTAGAGCCGATAACGCTGACCGTCTGCGACTGGTCTTCAT
>CAKQFW010000220.1 GCA_934230965.1 uncultured Prevotella sp. | reverse complement strand
ACTGGAAACATCTACGAGAGTGTTGCAATTATATCAAAGCGCGCTAACCAGATTTCAGTAGAAATAAAGCAAGACCTTAATAAGAAGCTCGCCGAGTTTGCTTCATACAACGACTCGTTGGAAGAAGTGTTTGAGAACCGTGAGCAGATTGAAATCTCCCGTTACTACGAGAAATTGCCGAAGCCCACACTTATCGCCACACAAGAGTTTATCGATGGTAACATTTACTATCGTGACCCTTCTAAGGAGGCAAAAGATAATAACTTTGATCAGCTATGATACAGCGCAAGCAAACAGTATTTCTGATTATTGCCTTGCTCTTTACGGTGGCATGTCTATGCATGCCTGTAGGTTCGCTCTCTTTTGATAAGATGGGGAGCGATGCTATTGTTTACAATCTGTGGGTGGCTGCTGATGCAGGAAAAACATTTACAGTATGGCCTCTTTTTGCCATCTTGTTGCTATCGTGTCCGCTTAACGTGCTCACCATATTTATGTATAACAATCGCAAGTTGCAAAGCAAGTTGTGCTTGGTTAATGCGCTGTTGATGATTGTATGGGCAATATTGCTGGCTGTGTTCTCGCAAACCCTTGCAACAGATGCTTCGTTTCATGTAGCATTTGGCTCGGCTTTTCCCATCGTTTCATTCATTTTGTATGTAATGGCCAAAGCTGGTGTTGATGCTGATGAACGATTGGTGCGCGCTGCTGATCGTATACGTTAAGCTTATCATAACAGTAAAAAAATATTACAAAGAAATATTAAGAAGGTTGCCCTTGTATAGAAGAGGGGCAACCTTTTTTGGTTTTTAATGGTGCCTATAATGCTTCTCAATGATACCCATTGTGCTTCTCAATGGCAAGTGTATAAAAATGCATAAATATGCAAAATGAAATGACGTTGTAAAAGGCAGCAAATTACAATCTGAAAGCCTAGGTTTTACATTGTGAAACCAAGGCTTTCAGGAGGTAAAACCCTTGGTTTTGCAGCCTAAAACCCATGGTTTCTCAAATCAGAGGTATCAATTTTGAAAAGTGAAAGTAAAACAGCGCTCTTGCTTTTAATTTGTTAAATATTTAATAAATGTTAAGTAAATAATTGTAAATGTTTGGTATGTATATTTCTTTATAGAACTGTATATTTATGCAAAAAGATGTATAAATATACAGCTTAGGCGTGATTGTAGACGAAACATTTGCGTATCTCAGAAAAAAGTGCGAATATTGCATAGCAAAATCCCAAAACCATAAAAATTAGGAGAAAAGAAAATGAAAATAGTGTTTATAGGAGCTGGAAATTTGGCTACCCATGTGTCGCAAGCTCTGCAGAAGGCAGGCCATGAAGTGGTGCAAGTGTTCAGCCGCACCCAAGCCTCGGCCACCACGTTGGCCTCTTTGCTTGGGGCCGAGCCTGTAACCAATCTGTCGCATCTTCAGTGCGACGCTCAACTATATATTGTGTCAGTTAAAGACGATGCATTACCGTCGGTGGTGCAACAATTACCACAGCTCTCGCCCGACGCTATCGTGGTGCATACGGCTGGTAGCGTGCCTATTGATGTGTTGGCTGGTGTGGGTGCACATTTTGGTGTGTTCTATCCTATGCAGAGCTTTTCAAAAGCTCGCCAGTTGAGTCTGGCTCACGTGCCATTTTATGTAGAAGGTAGCGACCCACAAACCACCGATATGCTCTTAACGGTGGCCCATAGTATATCAGATACTGCACGTGTGCTTTCAAGTGCCAATCGTCGTTATCTGCATCTTGCTGCTGTTTTTGCAAACAATTTTACGAATTATTGCTATACTGTAGCGGGCAATGTAATGGCACAATGTCAGTTGCCTTTCACCGATTTGCTTCCTCTTATCGACGAAACGGCTGCCAAGGTACACGACCTTTCGCCACGTGAGGCGCAAACAGGGCCAGCGGTGCGTTACGACCAAAGTGTTATGGGGCGTCATCTTGAATTGCTTAATCAAATGCCAGAGGCTAAAGCGCTGTATGAGTTGGCCTCGACAGGTATACATAAAGAACATCTGAAAAAATAGATATGATAAACTACGATTTAAAAAAAATAAAGGCCCTCGTCTTCGATGTTGATGGCGTGCTTTCGTCTTCTACCATTGTGTTGTCTTCTACAGGCGAGCCCCTTCGCACCATCAATATTAAAGATGGTTATGCTTTACAGTTGGCTGTGAAGCGTGGCTTTCATGTGGCTATAATTACAGGCGGAAAAACAGGGGCTGTGCGCAAACGCTATGAGGGTTTGGGTATAACCGATTTGTATCTAGGAAGCAATGTTAAATTGTTGGCCTATGACGACTTTAAACAGAAATATGGCTTGAACGACGATGAGGTGCTGTATATGGGCGATGATATACCCGACCTTGAGGTGTTGTCAAGAGTAGGGTGTCCTTGCTGTCCTGCTGATGCCTGTCCCGATGTTAAGCAAGTGTGCTTATATGTGAGCGACTGTAACGGAGGCTATGGTTGTGGCCGCGATGTGGTTGAGCAGGTGCTGCGTGCTCATGATAAATGGTTGGGCGACAAAACAGCCTTCGGCTGGTAACGTTCTAATGAAACATAGTGTTTATTAATTAATAACGAAGAAAATGAAATCTTATCAAATCATATTAGCCAGCCAATCGCCACGTCGACGCGAGTTGTTGGCTGGCCTTGGTCTTGACTTTACCGCAACGGTAGTTTCGGGTGTTGATGAAACTTATCCCGCCAACTTGCCCGCTGCAGAGGTGCCCGAATATATAGCACAAAAGAAAGCTACAGGCTATGCTGTAAAAGAAAACGAACTGTTAATAACCGCCGACACGCTGGTGAGAGCTGATGCTGAAATATTAGGAAAGCCCAAAGATGCAGAAGATGCACGCCGTATGCTACGCCTGTTAAGCGGGCGCCCCCATCAGGTAACTACAGGCGTATGCATGAAAACAGTTTGTAAAGAGGTGCATTTCTCAGTTACCACAGAGGTAACGTTTAAGGTTTTGACAGACGAAGAAATCGACTACTATATCACACGTTACAAGCCCTTTGATAAGGCTGGCGCCTATGGCATTCAAGAGTGGATCGGATATATTGGCGTAACGGGGCTTCATGGTAGCTACTACAATGTGATGGGGTTGCCCGTGCAGCGCATCTATCAAGAGTTAGTCAACACCTTTGGTGTGAAATTTGAAACAACCCAAGCTTAACCACTGTTTTGTGGTGAGTTTACCTTGCGCAATGTTAGTTTTTTAGATACTTTTTAATATTATTTAGACCGTATTTTTCACTACTCTCTTATTAATATTGTAACTTTGCGTAAAATTTAAATTTGAACATATATTATGGCAGAATCTATTGATATCCGCGAACTGAATATGCGGATTGAGCAACAGAGCGCGTTTGTTACAAATCTTGTGACAGGTATGAACCGCGTGATTGTAGGACAGAAACATCTTATTGATTCACTTCTTATTTCTTTGCTCAGCGATGGTCACATCTTGCTTGAAGGTGTGCCTGGTTTGGCAAAGACACTTGCTATAAAAACATTGGCACAGCTGATTGATGCCGATTACAGCCGTATACAGTTTACACCCGACTTGCTGCCTGCCGACGTGATAGGTACGCTTATCTATTCGC
>CAKQFW010000219.1 GCA_934230965.1 uncultured Prevotella sp. | reverse complement strand
CCCAGCTGCATCATCAGTGCGGCATCAGCGGGTGTGGCTACACCACCAGCGGCAAAGTTTACAACGGGCAGTTTGCCATTTTCATGCACATACTCTACCAGCTCGTAGGGCACCTGCAATTGCTTTGCAGCCTCGTACAGTTCGTCGGTAGCCATAGAGGTGAGACGACGAATTTCGCTCTGCATCATGCGCATATGACGTACGGCCTGTACAACGTCGCCAGTGCCGGGCTCGCCTTTCGTACGAATCATTGTTGCACCTTCGGCAATACGACGCAGTGCTTCTCCAAGATTTTTAGCGCCACAAACGAAGGGCACGTCAAACTCGTTTTTGTTGATGTGATAAACATCGTCAGCAGGCGACAGTACCTCGCTCTCGTCGATGTAATCAATCTCAATAGCTTGCAGAATTTGTGCCTCAGCAAAGTGGCCAATACGGCATTTTGCCATTACGGGGATAGACACAGCTTCTTGAATACCCTTAATCATCTTCGGGTCGCTCATACGTGATACTCCGCCAGCTGCACGAATGTCAGCGGGAATGCGCTCAAGTGCCATAACAGCACATGCACCAGCAGCCTCGGCAATACGGGCCTGTTCAGGTGTGGTAACGTCCATGATAACGCCGCCCTTTAGCATCTGTGCCAGGTTGCGGTTCAGTGTTTGTCTTTCCTTGTTCATTGTTTTATTTACTTTTCTTTGATGTTTTTGTTATACTGAATGTGTTGTGTTGTTCTCGCTCTTTTATATAGCAAATGCTTCCTATGTTCCTTTCATGGTACAAAGGAAAGAAAAATTTTTCTATTATAAAAACAAAAGAACACTTTTTCGTGAAAAAGTGTCTCTTGTCTTGCTATATCTTAAGAAAAGTGAGGGCTTGAGCCCGTTATTTTATACTATTTTGAAGCGTACACGAAAACTATGGGTAAGTTCGTCCCAGTTGGTGCCCAAGAGCACGAAACGGCCTATTTGTGCTGTAGAACGCACATGCTTACCAATACAAGGACATACGTCGTACTGGCCAATGCGTACCAGGCGCACCTGATGGGTAGCATCGTCGGGCAGACGGCTTGCATCAATGCCTTCGGGCAGATTGTCGCGGCTTACCATTTCGTATGTTACAGGTAAGTCTTCACTGATGAGGTCGTTCATGCGCGTTTCTATTTCCTTTTCCTCTTTTCGTGAGGGCTTATGGTCAAGCACAAAGGTCATTTTGCTTTTCTTGCGCTCTATGTGTGCATTGGTAGAACGTGGGCATCCGAATAACCTTCCCATTGTTTGGTTAAGCAGATGCTCGGCCGTGTGTGCGGGCGGAAATTCTTCTTTCATGTGCTCGTTCAGCACTTGTTCGTTTTTCTCCATCTTGTCAGTCTCCACATTTATTTTATAAACCCTTCCGCTCAGGGCGGGCAGATTTAGGGTGAGGGTGTTATCGGAAGAAATGAAGGTTGCTGCGATGTTTTCACCTGTGAGCAAGTCGAGTGCGCGATAAGATGCTGCGGGAATGTTCAAACAATGCATGGCATGTGCTGGGATGTTTACCAGTGCCATGTGTTCACGTTCTGAGAAGTTGGCTGCCACCAGCAATAGTTCGTCTCCAGCTTTTCTTAGGTAGGCATACGTGTCGTTAAGATGCTGGTTCACATACATCAGGTCGAAGAAGTGGCCTTCGGTTACAGCTTTCTCTTTTGCTGCAATTTGCATAATTGCTTGGTAGGCTGTATGCAGATGTTTCTCGCTTGTGGTAAGTTTTCTGCGGTCAACATAGGCATGATGTAGTGAGGGTACGCACCAATAATCGAAAATGGTGGTGCGTCCGTCTTTGCCACTAAACCCTTCGCTATCCATTCCAGGCTCGCCATATTCTTGCCCTGCATAAAGCATTACAGGGTTTGTGCGCATGAGGGCTGTGGCTATGGTGGCGGGCACACCTTTTTCGGCTTTGCCTGCAAAGAAATGGCTGGCCACGCGCTGCTCGTCATGGTTTTCAAGAAAGTAGAGCATGTGCTCGTGTATGTCGTCAGTTTGTTGCCAAGCTTGTGTAATGGCTTGTGCCGATGCCTGTCCACACATAACGGCTCTTACCGTATCATACATGCCCACCTTATCATAAAGATAGTCGAAACCAGCTTGCAGATAGGTGCGGTAGAGTGAGGGGTTGTAAACCTCGCCAATGATACAGATGTTGGGATGCTCAGCCTTTAGCTTACTGATGGCGTATTGCCAAAAAGCGGGAGGCACCATTTCGGCCATGTCGCAACGGAAACCATCAACTCCTTTTGCTGCCCAGAAGAGCAGAATGGCCGTCATCTTTTCCCAAGTGTTGGGAACGGGTGAAAAGTGTTCTGAACGTCCGCCAGCATCGCAATAGTCGATACCATAATTTAGTTTTATGGTTTCATACCAGTCGGCTATTGATGGCGACGCATCAAAATGGTCGTTACCCGTGGCTTTAGCAGGATATTCGGTATAGGGGCCCATCTCCGCATCGTTGATGTTAAAACTGGGCGCGAAGGGTTGTCCTGGGCAATAATAAAAATTATTGTTGGGGCAGAAATGTTTGTTGGTATCGTCGTCGGCCCCAAGGTCTTTAACACCCTCAGGCTTTGTTACCGACTGATATTGACGAGCCACATGGTTGGGCACAAAGTCGATAATTACTTTCATGCCAGCGCGATGGGTGCGTTTTACGAGCGCCTCAAACTCGGCCATACGCGAAGGCACGTCTTCGGCCAAATCGGGGTCAATGTCATAATAGTCGGTGATGGCGTAGGGCGAACCCGCTTTTCCTTTTACCACAGTAGGGTTTTGGCGCGGAATGTTATAGGCCGAATAATCGGTACTGGTGGCATGGCGTATAACGCCTGTATACCAAATATGTGTTACCCCTAATGCCTTAATGCGTTGCAGAACGGCGCGGTCGATAAAATTCATCTTGCCGCTACCGTTCTGTTGTAGGGTTCCACTGGGGATATTTGCCGTGGTCTTATTGCCAAACAACCGGGTGAAAATCTGATAGAGGATAATCTTGTCGGTCATTATCATTGTCGTTGTATGTGGCAATTATGCAATGCCGTGTGCCGATACGTTTTTGTTGATGCGGCCAATCATGCCTTGCAGTGCTTTGCCAGGACCACACTCGGTAAAGTCGTCGGCGCCAGCGCTAATCATATTGTTCACGCTCTCAGTCCAACGCACGCTGCTGGTGAGCTGGGCGATGAGGTTTGCCTTTATTTCAGCGGGGTCGGTATAAGGCTTGCCATCAACGTTCTGATATACGGGGCAGCGCGGAGCCTTAAACTCGGTAGCCTCAATGGCCTTTTCAAGCTCGTCTTTAGCAGGACGCATGAGGGGTGAGTGGAAAGCACCACCTACCTTCAGCGGCAGAGCACGCTTAGCACCAGCAGCTTTCAGCTTTTCGCAAGCTGCATTAATGCCTTCGATAGTTCCGCTGATAACAAGCTGGCCAGGGCAGTTGTAGTTGGCTGCAACTACGGTCTCGCCACTTTCAGATACCTCTTTGCAAATGTTTTCAATGGTCTCGTCGGGCAAGCCGATAACGGCAGCCATTGTTCCAGGAGCAGCTTCGCAAGCTTTCTGCATGGCCATAGCACGAGCGCTTACCAAACGCAGTCCGTCTTCAAAGCTCAGTGCGCCAGCGGCTACGAGGGCAGAAAACTCGCCCAGTGAGTGGCCTGCAACCATGGCGGGGCAGAAGTCGTCGCCTAAGCAAAGGGCGCTGGC
>CAKQFW010000218.1 GCA_934230965.1 uncultured Prevotella sp. | reverse complement strand
GGCGTTTTTGTTTTCTAATATCAAGGAGAATGATTACTAATAACCATCTAAACATTAGTATATGGCAGTCGGAGTAAAAACTTACTGCGGTCGAGGTAAGAACTTATTGCGAACAAAATAAGCGCTTACCACGGTCGGATTAAGGTTATACAAAGTGGGTATAAGATAACCTTAACAATGCTTACCAATAACAATTAAGAGCTATTTACTCTAAACTTTGCTGGTACCAATCGAAGAGTTTCTGCACACCATCTTCAATCTCTACCTTATGAGTCCATCCTAACGAATGTAGTTTTTCAACGTCAATGAGCTTTCGTGGGGTGCCATCAGGCTTGCTGGCATCAAACTCTACCGTACCCGTAAAGCCAACAGCCTTAACCACCAACTCAGAGAGGGCGCGTATAGTAAGTTCTTTACCTGTACCCACATTTATATGACAGTTGCGTATCTCGCCCAAAGCTGGGATAGCGCCACCACGTCCCTCGCTATTATTGCGATCCACAGCGCCATCGGTCTTTGCACCAAAGAACACCGACGAATAGTTTTTAATACCAATGATGTCGCTAAAATCGACATTCAGCAGCACATGCACACTGGCGTCGGCCATATCTTCGCTCCACAAAAATTCGCGCAGCGGCGTACCTGTTCCCCACAACACCACCTTGTTATCAGAGATGCCATAAAACTCAAGGGCTTTCAATATGCGCTCACGTGAGTTTTGTCCATCTACATTACCCTCGCCTATCAAGGCGCGCAACTTGTCGGTGGGATTGATGGGGCGTTTGTTCATGTCTACACAAATGCGTTGCCAATCGCCATCATGAATCAGCTTTGCCAAATACACCTTGCGCATCATGGCGGGCATAACGTGGCTGTTTTCAAGATGAAAGTTATCGTTAGGACCATACAGGTTAGTGGGCATTACCGCAATATAGTTGGTGCCATACTGCAAGTTATAGCTCTCACACATCTTCAAACCCGCAATTTTAGCGATAGCATACTCTTCGTTGGTATATTCAAGGGGCGAGGTGAGTAGTGCATCTTCCTTCATGGGCTGTGGGGCGTTTTTAGGATAGATACAGGTACTACCCAAGAAGAGCAACTTCTTTACACCGTGGCTGTAAGCATTGCTAATAACATTGCACTGTATCTTCATGTTTTGCATAATAAAATCAGCACGATACAAGCTATTGGCAATGATGCCACCCACAAAGGCAGCGGCCAGCACAACAGCATCGGGACGCTCTTCATCAAAAAATTTCTGCACAGCATACTGGTCAGTAAGATCCAGTTCACGATGCGAGCGGCCCACCAGGTTATGATAGCCGCGGGCCTTCAGATTATTCCAAATGGCCGACCCCACTAATCCATGGTGGCCGGCCACATATATTTTACTGTCCTTGCTTAGACAAGACGATGTTAACATGTTCGCCATAGTTATTAATTAGTGAGTGAAGCACGCCACTTGAGTAGCGGCTTCACCAATTTATTTCACAATACCTTTCTCAAGATATTCGGCCAAGTTGCAGCGTACCTTGGTGCTAGCATCTTCGGCAGCCACCTTAGCCATATCGCTTTCTACCATCAGCTTCACCAAGTCTTCAAACGAGGTTTTGGCGGGATTCCATCCCAGTTCGGCACGAGCCTTCGTGGGGTCGCCCCATAGGTTTACCACATCAGTAGGACGGAAGAAGTCGGGTGAGACCTCTACCAAGACACGGCCCGTAGCCTTATCGATACCCTTTTCGTTAATACCTTCGCCCTTAAACTCGAGCTCGATGCCCACATGCTTAAAAGCATAATAGCAAAACTCGCGCACGGTGTGTTGCACACCCGTGGCTACAACGAAGTCTTCGGGTTTGTCGTGCTGCAAGATGAGCCACATACACTCAACATAATCTTTGGCATAGCCCCAGTCGCGCAGCGAGTCGAGGTTACCAAGATACAACTTCTCTTGCTTGCCCTGTTTGATGCGTGCTGCAGCCAGCGTTATCTTGCGGGTAACAAAGGTCTCGCCACGACGCTCACTCTCATGGTTGAAAAGAATGCCTGAGCAGCAGAACATATCATATGCCTCACGATATTCTTTTACGATCCAGAAGCCATAAAGTTTTGCTACTGCATAAGGGCTATAAGGATGGAAGGGCGTATTTTCGTTTTGTGGCACCTCTTCAACCTTACCATACAACTCAGAGGTAGAGGCCTGATACATACGACAAGTTTTTGTAAGCCCACACTGACGTATAGCCTCAAGGATGCGAAGCACACCCACTGCATCAACATTAGCGGTGTATTCGGGCGAATCGAAACTCACCTGTACATGACTTTGCGCTGCCAGATTATACACCTCGTCAGGGCGCACCTTGTTCATTACCTGAACAATGCTCATCGAGTCGCCAAGGTCGGCATAATGTAAATGAAAATGGGGCTTTCCCTCAAGATGGGCTATACGTTCACGATAGTCGACTGACGATCGACGTATGATGCCATGCACATCATAGCCTTTCTCCAGCAACAGTTCTGACAGATACGAGCCATCTTGGCCCGTAATACCCGTGATGAGGGCTGTTTTTATTTTATCCATTGTCGTTGTATTTCTATATTTTTATTTCAATTCATATACCAGCTTTCCGCCTTCAACCAACTGTTTATGCGAGATACGGAAGCCGTTCAATGCCTTACCGTTTTGCAACACGCGCTTGATGTAGCGTTGACCTTTTTGGGGGTTATGCGTCTCAATCACTAAATCGCCATTAGGATAATAAGTTTTATCAAGATGCAATGTCACCTTATCAAACACGGGTGTGGTGAGGGTGTAGTATGGCGAGCCAGGGCAATCGGGATAGAAACCCATCATTGACATGATAGCCCAAGCCGACATAGTGCCACAGTCATCATTACCTGGTATGCCGTCGGGCTTGTCGGTATAATATTTTTCTAACAGGTCGGTCACGGTCTTCTGTGTACGCCACTCTTCACCCTTAAAATAACTAAAGAGATACGGATAGGCAATATCAGGCTCGTTTGAGGGGTCATACAGTCCCTTATCAAACACCATTTGCAGTTTATCAATAAAATTTTTCTTTACTCCCATCAGCTTAACCAAACCTGGCACATCGTGGGGCACATAAAAGGTATAGTTCCAAGCGCTACCTTCATGGAAGCCAGGGCAGTTGGTAAAGTTTGCACCATCTTCGGGGTTAAACGGTGTTAGGAAGGTGCCATCTGCATTGATGGGGCGCAAAGTACCACTTTCTTTCGAGTAATAATGACGATAATTGAGCGAGCGATTACGGAACATACGGGCATCGTTCTTCTTACCTAAAGCATTGGCCAGCAACGACAAGGCATTGTCGGCAACATAATATTCAAGGGCATGCGATACCGAGTTATCACCCGACATATCGGCAGCAAAGTAGCCTAAAGGTATATAGCCTTTTTGTACATAAGGAGCATTATCGGGACGTTGCAGATTGTCGCTGCTGGTCATCGTGGCCGACTTATAGAAAGCCTCATAGGCAGCCTGAACATCGAAGCCACGGAAGCCCTTGAGATAGAGGTCGGTAATGATAGGTATTGCAGGGTCGCCCTCCATTGTCCAAGTTTCTCTTCCATACAATTCCCATTTGGGCATCCATCCCCACTCTTTATAGATATCAATCATCGAGCGCACCATATCAATCTCCTTATCAGGGAAGAGCAACGTTTGCAACTGCGTAAGGTTGCGATAGGTATCCCACAACGAAAATACGGTGTAGCGG
>CAKQFW010000217.1 GCA_934230965.1 uncultured Prevotella sp. | reverse complement strand
CCTTTGGCACGCCCTCGTTTTATCTTAACGAAAACACACAGTTTTACACACATATACAGAAAGAAGAGAAATGACAAGCGAAGTCGTTATAGACGTTCAAGAGAAAGAAATTTCCATTGCCTTGCTTGAAGACAAGCGGTTGGTGGAATACCAGAACGAGCCGAGAACGGTGTCATACTCGGTAGGCAATATCTACGTAGCAAAAGTAATGAAGCTCATGCCGGGCCTTAATGCTTGTTTCGTAGACGTAGGCTATGAGCGTGACGCATTTCTCCATTATCTTGACTTAGGCAGTCAGTTTCATTCCTTCGAGAAATATCTCAAACAAGTACAGAGCGACCGTCGTAAGCTCTACCCATTTGCAAAAGCCACACGCCTACCCGACCTCAAAAAAGACGGCAGTGTACAAAACACCCTCAAGGTGGGACAAGAAGTGTTGGTACAAATTGTAAAAGAGCCCATCTCAACCAAAGGTCCTCGCCTCACTGGCGAACTAAGCTTTGCAGGTCGATATCTTGTGCTCATACCCTTTGGTGAAAAAGTATCGGTATCAAGCAAAATTAAAAGCGGCGAGGAACGTGCACGCTTAAAACAACTCATTAACAGCATCAAGCCCAAAAACTGTGGCGTTATTGTACGCACAGTAGCCGAAGGCAAACGAGTGGCCGAGCTTGATGTTGAGATGAAAATATTAGCCCAACGTTGGGAAGATGCACTTACTAAAGTGCAGAAAACCCAGCAACGCCCCCAGTTAATATTTGAAGAAACAGGACGTGCCGTAGCCCTCATACGCGACCTCTTTAACCCCACCTACGAAAACATTTACATTAACGATGCCGAAATATACAATGAGGTTAAGCACTATGTGCAACTGATAGCCCCCGAAAAGGCCGATATCGTAAAGCAATATACTGGCAAGGTACCCATCTTCGACAATTTTAATGTTACAAAGCAAATAAAGTCAAGCTTTGGCAAGACTGTCAATTATAAGCATGGAGCATACCTCATCATCGAACATACTGAGGCCTTGCACGTGGTTGATGTAAACAGCGGCAACCGTTCACACTCTGACAGTGGCCAAGAGGCTAATGCCCTTGACGTAAACTTGGGCGCTGCCGACGAGCTGGCTCGACAGCTGCGTCTACGCGACATGGGCGGCATCATCGTGGTAGATTTTATCGACATGAATTTAGCCGAAGACCGACAGCTGCTATACGAACGTATGTGCAAGAACATGCAGAAAGACCGTGCTCGTCATAACATACTTCCGTTGAGCAAGTTTGGCCTGATGCAGATTACACGCCAGCGTGTACGCCCTGCCATGGATGTTAACGTTGAAGAGACTTGCCCCTCATGCTTCGGCACAGGAAAGATAAAGTCGAGCATATTGTTTACCGACCAGCTGGAGCGTAAGATAAGTAACCTTGTCAACAAGATAGGCATTAAAACATTCTACCTCTACGTACACCCCTACGTGGCTGCCTACATCAACCAAGGATTATTCTCGCTTTGCATGAAGTGGAAAATGCGTTATGGTTTCGGTGTGCACGTACTTGCTTCACAAAAATTGTCGTTCCTACAATACGAGTTCTACGACGACAAGAAGCAGTTTATCGATATGAAGGAAGAAATTGAAACCAAGTAAGTAAGCAAGAAACATTCACTTACAAATAAAAAAAGTCCCCAAAGGAGACGTTATTAAACTGACCTTTTATTAATCAGATAATAAACGTCTTCTTTGGGGACATTTTATTTCGATATTATTTTATTTATTTCACAATACATTCAAGCCACATCTGTTAGTTTCTAAAAACTAGATGTTGCCCTTCTGCATCAATGACGATAGGCTTCTCACGACTCACCTCATCGGCCAAAATCTTACGTGAGAGATCGTTCAATACGCAACGCTGTATGGCACGTTTTACAGGTCGTGCACCAAACTCTGGATCATAACCTTCGTCGGCCAGATAATTGATGGCGGCAGGTGTAACAGTAATGTTAAATCCTTGCGGCTCAAGCATCTTCTTTACTGCGTTCATCTGCAAAGTAACCACTTGCGCAATCTCATCACGAGTAAGCGGCAAGAACATGATAGTCTCGTCAATACGATTGAGGAATTCAGGGCGTATTGTTTTCTTCAACATCTCCATCACCTTATCCTTAGTATCAGCAATCACATGGTCACGGTTTTGGGCGTTCAAGTTTTCAAGCTGTGCCTGTATATACTGGCTTCCAAGGTTTGAAGTCATAATAATGATGGTGTTCTTAAAGTTAACCGTACGACCTTTATTGTCGGTCAAACGTCCATCGTCAAGCACCTGTAACAAGATATTAAAGACATCAGGATGCGCCTTCTCAATCTCATCAAACAATACTACCTGATAAGGTTTACGACGTACAGCCTCAGTAAGTTGTCCTCCCTCATCGTAGCCTACGTATCCAGGAGGCGCACCTATCAGTCGGCTGACGCTAAACTTCTCTTGATACTCGCTCATATCAATACGCGTCATCATCGTCTCATCATTAAACAGATAGTCGGCCAATGCCTTTGCCAACTCGGTTTTACCTACACCCGTAGTGCCGAGGAAGATGAACGAAGCGATAGGACGTTTAGGATCTTGCAAACCAGCACGGCTACGACGCACAGCATCGCTCACGGCACGTATTGCTTCATCTTGACCTATGACGCGCTTGTGCAGTTCAGCCTCCAAATGAAGTAACTTTTCTCTTTCACTCTGCATCATACGAGTAACAGGAATGCCTGTCCAGCGGCTAACCACCTCGGCAATATCATCAGCAGTAACCTCTTCGCGTATCATGGCGTTACCATCTTGCGTGTTGTGCAACTGCGATTGAATGGTTTTGATGTCGTCGTCAAGCGCTTGCAAACGTCCATAGCGTATTTCAGCTACACGCTCATAGTTTCCTTCACGCTCAGCACGTTCAGCTTCAAACTTAAGTTGTTCCATCTGCTGTTTATCTTGCTGAATTTTATTCACCAAGGCACGCTCACTCTCCCACTTTGCACGGAACGATTTTTCTTGATCTTTAAGTTCAGCAATGTCTTTGTCAAGCTGAGCTATTTTATCTTTATCGTTCTCACGTTTAATGGCTTCACGTTCAATCTCAAGTTGCTTCAAACGACGCGTCAGTTCGTCAAGTTCCTCTGGCACAGAGTCGCGCTCCATACGCAACTTGGCAGCAGCTTCGTCCATGAGATCAATGGCCTTATCTGGCAAGAAGCGATCAGAGATGTACCGCTCTGACAGTTTTACAGCAGCAATACAGGCATCGTCTTGAATACGCACCTTATGATGGTTTTCGTAACGCTCTTTCAAACCACGAAGAATACTGATGGCACTCAGCTCGTCGGGCTCGTCAACCATAACTGTTTGGAAACGACGCTCAAGAGCCTTATCTTTCTCGAAATATTTTTGATATTCGTTCAGCGTTGTGGCACCTATCGAACGAAGTTCACCACGAGCCAATGCTGGTTTCAAGATGTTAGCTGCATCCATGGCACCTTCGCCACCACCAGCACCTACCAAGGTGTGAATCTCGTCAATAAAGAGAATGATATTGCCATTGCTATTAGTTACCTCTTTTATCACACTCTTTAAACGCTCTTCAAACTCGCCTTTGTATTTAGCTCCTGCCACCAGGGCTCCCATGTCGAGCGAATATAGCTGTTTATCTTTAAGGTTTTCAGGCACATCACCTATAACGATACGCTGTGCAAGGCCCTCAACGATAGCCGTTTTACCTGTACCGGGCTCACCTATAA
>CAKQFW010000216.1 GCA_934230965.1 uncultured Prevotella sp. | reverse complement strand
CCGTCCTACTAAGATTTGCCTTGCTCATCACATGAATTCTTCGTTCTTCACTCTTCACTCTTCACTTAACTGCGCCCCGTCCTCCAGCAATAAGCAAGGGTATTCATTACACGGCCCCCTCTTGCGAACCCTCGCGCAATCCGCCGGGGCTCACGCCAAACTCGTCTTTAAAGCATTTGTTAAAGTATGAGGGCGAGGTGAAGCCCACCTCGTAAGCAATCTCTGCCACCGACCGTTCGGTGTGCATAATCATCTGCCGCGCCTTTTCCAGTCGAGCCTTGCGCAGCAGTTCTACAGGCGTCTGCCCCGTAAGGGCCTTCACCTTACGGTATAGCTGCACACGGCTCAGCCCAATCACTTCACCAATACGTTCTACCGAGAAGTCGCTGTCAGACATATTACAGCGTATCACGTCGCGCAGCTTGCTCACAAACGTTTGGTCTTGCACATTCAGCAAGCCCTCTTCCTCTTCTTCCTTCTTATCGCCCGCAAATAGCGAGCGCAGCAAGGTGCGCGACCGCAACAAGTTGTCGATGCGCGCCAGCAGCACACTGCCCGAGAAGGGTTTGGTAAGGTACGAGTCGGCACCGCTGCCATAGCCCTCTTCGCGCTGTTCGCCCAGTGTGCGAGCCGTGAGCAAGATAACAGGAATATGGCTGGTGGCCGTGTCGGCCTTTAGGCGGCGCGTAAACTCCAGGCCATCCATCACAGGCATCATCACGTCGCACACCACCAGCTTGGGCACCTCACGTCGAGCGCGTTCCAAGCCCTGTTGTCCATCAACCGCCTCAGTTACATTATACTTTTCTTCGAGCACCGAGCGCAGATAGGCACGCATGCCGCTGTTATCGTCGATGACGAGCACCAAGGGTCGGTCGGCATCAAAGTCTTCGGCATGAGTAATGCGGTCGGCCTTTTCGGCAGCCACCACCGCCTCGGGGGTATGGCTGTCGTCAACCAGGTTTGCGTCGATGTGTGTAGGAACATCTTGTGCCGCATCGGTAGCCACATCGGCAGCGGTGTCGTAGCCAGGTTGCGTGTCGGGCACCGATACCGTGAAGGTGGTGCCCTCTTGTTCGTTGCTCTCAACCGTGGCCTCGCCATGATGCAAGTCTATATAAGCTTTCACCAGCGCCAAGCCTATGCCCGTGCCGCCAGCGCTGCCCTTTGCCTGATAGAAACGTTCGAAGAGGTGAGGCAGATCGGCCGCCGGAATGGCTTTGCCCGTATTGTTGATGCTCAGCGTAAACTGGTTGTTCTTGTGCACATGCACGATGGTGATGCGTCCGCCATTAGGCGTATACTTCATTGCGTTCGACATTAGGTTGATAAACACATGCTCAAACTTTTCGCGGTCGGCAACAACAAAGTCGGTAGATGTCAGTCCCGTTTGATCCAATTTTATCTCTATGCCCTTACCCTGGGCCACAGACTTAAAGTCGTTGGCCCACAGCGCGATGCTTTCGGCAGGACAGAAACGGTTCAGCTTCAGTTCAGCCTTATTATTTTGCACCTTACGAAAATCAAGAATTTCGCCCACCAGCTGTATCAGCACCTTAGTGTTGCGCTGCACCATGAGCAGCTGCTCGCGGCGGCGGCCCACCAGCGTGGGGTCAGACAGTAGCTGGTCGGTAGGGCCTGCTATCAGCGTGAGCGGTGTGCGCAGCTCGTGGCTCACGTTGGTAAAAAACTGCAGCTGCGTTTGCGTCATCTCGGCCATATGCTCGGTCATGCGGCGTTGCTGCTCAATGCTGTCTTTCAGTTGGCGGTTCATGCTGGTCTTCAAAAAATAGCCGCGCACGGCATAGGCACAGGCCACCACCAGCAGCACCACCACCAGCAGCAGCACCAAGAGATAGGTTTGCTGCACATGCACATCGGCGGCCGCCTTGTCTACACGGCTGCGCAAGGTGGTAAGGTGGTCGCGCTGGCGCACCGTCTCGTCGTTCTGCATCAGCAGCACGCGAGCGTTGTCGGCATTGACCAGTGCCGACGACAACTGGTTTTCGCGCTCAAAAGGCTTGCCCTCAAGTATGTTCATGGCCAGGCGCAGCACCTCGTCGCCACGTGTGGGGTAGATAAACGAGGCAAACAGTTGGCCATCGGCCACCAGCTGCATACCGCCATCTTTCTGTGGCATACCATCGATACCACAGAAACGTATCTTGCTCACGTCGAGGCCATGCTTGGCACAAGCCTTGCGGGCACCCATAGCCATGCGGTCGTTATGGGCAAAGAGGCAGTTGAAGGGGGTGTAGGGGTGGCTCAGCAGCGAGTCGACCACGCGATAGGCGCCCTGCTCGGTCCAGTCGGCCTGCGGGTGTGCCACCACTGCCACGTTAGGATGGTGGCGCATCACGCTGTCAAAGCCTTCGCTGCGTTCAATGGCGGGCGACGAGGTAGAGAGGCCACGCAACTCTACAATGCGGGCATCGCTGCCCAAGGCCGAGGCCAAATATTCGGCCATGGCCGTTCCTATGGCGCGGTTGTCGGCACCTATATGGGCGGTATATTTGTTAGAACGTGTGCGGCGGTCGAGCACAATAACGGGTATGCCTTGCTCGTAGGCACGGTCGATGGCGGGCGAGATGGTAACCTGGCCAGGGGCCACAATCAGTAGGTCTACCTTCTCGTCAACAAACTTATTTATCTGTTCGGTTTGCAACCGCACATCGTCGTTGGCCGAACGTATATGCAGGTCGGCGTTATAATAAGAGGCTGCCGTGCGTAGCTCGTCGTTCAGCTTCTCGCGCCACGTGTCTTCAGAGCATTGCGACACGCCTATCACATAGCGTTTCTTGCCCCCGTTGCCACATGAGGTGAGCAGCACAAGCATGAGAAGCAGTGAGAGGGCAAGCGCCTTCTTCATCATGCGAATAGCGGTGCAGCGAAAGCTTTTATGGTTTGCTCTGAGGATAAAAAATGATGTATCGATGTTAATCATTGCTTTGTTTCGTTGGTAGATGCCGTTATCGGCTGAATGTTGTAATAAATAGTATGTTGCAAAATTATGAAAAATATTTGAAACATAAGGATATTACGTATTTAAATTTAATATGTTACATTTTATGCCACTTTTGTTTCGTGAAACAAATTTGCAATAGATTAGAACGATATGTAAAAGAGGGTATACAATACTTGCACTATCTTTGCAGCAGAAAAAGTTAATGAGAACGATTTTTGGTTTTATTAGTTAATAGTTTAATTGTGTGTATCGGAGGTTCTGTTTGTTCTAACAGAATACTATTACGAGGCCGTGAGGTTTCTATCAAGATAGCATAAAGGTAAATTAATTGTGTTTGGGTAAGCGGAGCAGTTGCTCCGCTTTTTTTGTATAAGGGCATGGCGAAGCAAATAAAAGGGGCAAGTATCTTTCTTTTAATACAATAATATATTATTAAATAGTTTACAACGAACAGTAATAAAAGAAGTACTCTCACTGGGAATCGAACCCAGATCAAAGGTTTAGGAAACCTCCGTTCTATCCGTTGAACTATGAGAGCAACGCTGGCGCAAAAGCAATAACTTTTGCCGACGTTGTGCAAAGGTAATGCAAAAGCTTGACATTTCAAAATATATTGAGAAATAAGTCATCTAAGTTTCGCTTGGAGGGAGGTTATGTAAGCCACTCCCCCGCACCAAAGCCCCTCCCCCGCGCCGTGCTGGCGGACGGCTTCCCCCTCCCCTTCTTGCTCTGGCAAGCGACCAAAGGTCGAGCGATGGAGGGGAGTGAATGGCATTGCAAACCATAGTAGGACGGTGGTCTCCGTGCCCCGTCCTCCAGCAAGAAGCAGGGGTATTC
>CAKQFW010000215.1 GCA_934230965.1 uncultured Prevotella sp. | reverse complement strand
CATTGCCAAGAGCGGAATAGTAAATTCGGCAATGACAAGGATTGAGGCCACCGTGCGGAACTTAGCATACAGCGGCACATAATCGATAAAGATGTTGGTAAGCCACATAAAGTTGCGACCCCACGACAGCAATATTGATAAGATGGTTACGCCCCACAGCGCCCACTTCAGCGGAGTGCGCACAATGAACAGTGAAAGGAAGCACAGCATCAGCACAAAAGCTCCCACATATACAGGACCACTGGTCATGGGCTGGTTGCCCCAATACTGGCCCAACTGCTGATATATCTGCACATATTCAGGATTAGCTTTCTCCATAGCTTTAGCGCTCGATGCCAGCGGTACCGACGCACCACCCTTAGCATTGGGCACCAGCAGCGTCCATGTTTCGTCAATGCCGTAGCTCCACTGCGTGATATAGTCGCGGTCAAGACCACTACTTGTTTGGTTGGCCGTATTCTTCTTTACCAACTCGCTCTTTCCGCGCATCGACTCCTTGCCATACTGCCAGGTATGATACAAGTTGCTAAGATTGATGCAGATACCGATAGCAGCACCAGCCACACACACGCCAAAGGCTTTGGCAAACTGTGCCATGCGCTTCTCACGAATGGCTTGAACAAACCAAGCCACCACCATGAAGAAGATGATGAACAGATAATAATAGGTCATCTGCACGTGGTTGGCCTTCACCTCAAAAGCCGAGAACAAGGCCGTGAGCAAGAAGCCCCACAGATATTTGCCTCTGAAAGCCAGCACTACGCCCGCTATCATAGGCGGCAGATAGGCCAGCGCCATCACCTTCCAGATGTGTCCGGCAGCAATGATGATGAGGAAATAACTTGAAAAAGCCCATATCACAGCGCCCAAGGCTGCCAAACGTTGTCGGAAGTCGAAGGCGCGCAGCAAGATATAGAAGCCTAACAGATAGGCAAAAAGATACCACACATAGTCGGGCAGCCACAGGTGATAAGCCTTCATCACCTGTATCAGCGCATCAGTACTTTTATATGAAGGTGCCACCTGATAGGTAGGCATACCGCTGAACGACACACTGCTCCAGCGAGTCAGGTCGCCAGTTTTGTCGTAATACTCTTGCTGCTCCAAGGCGGCGGCCCGTCCGGCAGAAGCATCATGCTGATAGAGGATGCGGCCTTCCATGTCGGCAGGCATAAAATAGGCAAAGGCGATGACGACGAACAAGGCCACCGCCACCACATCAGGCCAATACTTTTTCAATGAATTCATTCTTTCTCTATAGTAAAATAAACGTTTATATTCTTTTTATGTCTTATGCTATTTCCATGTTATGATAATCAAAAGAATAATGATAACATACACAGATACGATGCACTGCAAAGATACTACAAAAAAGTTGAGAAACGAAGTTTGTTATACAAAAAGGTCACTGATAGTAAGAACAAACATATCTAAACTAACGTTACATATAATAACAAAAGTAAGTTTTATTTCTCTTTCAATGCTTTAATTGCCTTATCAAAATCACTTTCCAGCAAACGCATTTCTCGGTCTCGATACAACTCAAACTCACGTTCTGCCTTTTCTATAGCCTCTTTATGTGAAACACTTCCGTTGCCCTCCAATATATTTTTACGAAGACGCAGAATCTGATCATCAAGCGCAGCAATCCAGTCATTCATCCGCATCGGTGTTTGCTCTAAAGCTTGGAATTCAGCAAAATCAAGAAACTGAGAAGTCAAGAGATTCAAACGTTGTAGTTCCATTTCTGTCAAGTAATTCTTTGCGATCTTCACATCATCACGTGTGACATAGTTACCTTTAAAATTGGTCATGCCCACAAATGGTTTTTCATTATTCACACGTTGATAAATCAGCTCTGCTGCTGTGTGTTCATGAACAGCGAAATGCATTTTATTCTGTACAGTAGCAAAAAACAACTTTGTTATTTTTGCTCGAGGGTCATAATCCACAGATGTTGCATATATATCTGTCACTTGTTGATAGAAATTTCGCTCGCTGCTACGAATATCGCGAATTCTCTGTAACAACTCTCGAAAATATCGATTTCCCCCTTGCTTCAATCTATCATCATCTATTGAAAAACCCTTTTGAATATACTCATGCAAACGCGCAGTTGCCCATTGTCGGAAATGTACTGCCACAGACGACTGCACTCTGTATCCGAGAGCTATGATCATATCAAGATTATAATGATCAATCTCGCGTTTCACTTTACGAGAGCCTTCTTGGCGAACTAACAAGAATTTCTTGTGAGTTGCCGTATCTTCCAATTCTTCATCTGCATAAATACCTTTTACATGCTGACTGATATTTTGTTGTGTAGTATCATATATTTGAGACAATTGCTCTTGTGTCAGCCACACGTCCTCATCAACGAATCGCACATTTACTGAAACCTGTCCATTGTTATCAGTAAACAATAAAAGGTTATTCTCTTTTTCCAATTCAGTCATAAGCATTATCTATCATTTTCTTGATTGATATTTTTAGATTTAAGCATTCATACTCTTACACACTTTTTACCTTTTCCATCATTTCATTGGAAAGCGATATTGATTAAGACTATTGGTCAGGGTTTTCAACAAAGCCTTTATACTCGTCAACCAATCCGCTCATCACCACATCATAGCTTTCTTTTTCAATAGCTTTGATATTATCGTTGCCCTTACCTTGCGGAGCAATAGGCTTATGAATGGTGAGGCGCAGCGGATGCCATGTTACCCACTTCATATCGCGCATGCGGGGCATCACATTAAACGAGCCGTTGATGGTGATGGGCACCACGTCGAGCTGCAAGTCGTCGGCCAGCATGAAGGCACCGCGCTTAAACACGCCCATGTGCCCTGTAAACGAGCGTGCTCCTTCAGGAAACACCACCAGCGACATGCCTCCGCTCAGCGTCTTACGAGCCTTATCATAAGTTTCGCGTATGCGAGCCGGTCCGCGTTTATCAACAAATATCTGGTGCGAAGCCTCGCAAGCCTTTCCCACCATCGGCATATCGCGCAGCTGTCGTTTCATCATCCACTTAAAGTTGCGGTTCAAGTAGCCATAGATAAGGAAGATATCGAAGGCCCCTTGATGATTAGCCACAAACACATACGAGCGTCCCGGCACAAGGTTCTCGCGTCCCTCAACCTTTACGGGCAGCAATAGCACACGAATAATCAATTGAGCCCACAGTTTGCCAGGATAATATCCCCAAAAGTGTCCGTTACCTATGGTGCAACCAATGATTACCGTCAATGTAGTAATTAATGTGCCGAGCGCAATAATAGGCAAGGCGATAAAAAGCTGATAAATGCGATAAAGATATTTCATTGCTCTTATTATTTTCTATGTTTATTCGTATTACCAATTATTATACTTATGTATATGTATCTTTCTAACAATGCGTTTACTTATTGTTTACTTATTTCGTCGCCGAGCGATGCAAGGTGATAACCACAATCTCGGGCGGAACCCCTAACCGAAACGGCAAGAAGCCACCGAGCCCCGACGACACATACAGCGCACGCTGCTGCTGGCGGTAGAGTCCGCAGTCTTCACGGTTATTGATTTGCGTAAAGCGCCAACCAAAGACGCTAACCTGTCCGCCATGCGTATGGCCACTAAGGGTGAGCTGAGCTTGCGTCTTGGGTAAGACGCTGTGTTCCCACGCCCAAGGGTCGTGTTGCAACATGATAACAAAGGCATCTTTGCCCACGCCACTGAGCGCACCTTGCCAGTTGGCCTTAGCAGGAAATGGCGGTCGGCCCTCATTCTCAGTGCCAGCCACCACAATCGAGTCGGCTCCCTGA
>CAKQFW010000214.1 GCA_934230965.1 uncultured Prevotella sp. | reverse complement strand
TCTCATACTTCTCAATGCGAGCATACAGCTTTGTAAAGGCGGCATCGTCTTTCACGCCCAGCAGTTCGCGCACCATCGTAAACATGCGCTGTATGCGCTCTGCAAACGACTGTATCTCCTTCTGTGCCTCAAGCACCGAGAGCTCAGGTGTTTTCATAATGCTGTTGCCACCGATGTAGCGCAGGCGGAAGTCGTCTTCCTCGTCTTTGGTGCGAGGCTTGATGAGGTAGCACACCAAGCGCTCCATTTGTGGGATAAACCATATCAGTATGCAGGTGTTGCACACGTTAAAGCAAGTGTGGAAGGCGGCCAGCACCACCGAGAGACGGGCAGCGTCGATATGGTTAGCGTGAGGGTCGACGCCCACAAAGCCGCACACCATGTCGATGAAGGGGTAGAAGCCGCACAGCACCCACAACACGCCAAACACGTTGAAGGTGAGGTGTGCCATAGCCGCGCGTCGAGCCTGTGTATTGGCACCCATCGCTGCGATGTTTGAGGTGATGGTGGTACCAATGTTCTCGCCCAGCACCAGCGCTATACCCATATATATGGGCAGCACGCCGCTCGAGCACAGCACCATAGTGATAGCCATGAGGGCTGCCGACGACTGCATGCAGAAGGTGAGCACCGTGCCGATGCCAAGGAATGAGAAAATGGTGATATAACTGTCTTTGTTAAACGACGCAAAGAAGTCGATAACAGTTTGGTTATGGCTGAGATCCATTTCCTTGCCCGTGGCGCCGAGGGTGGAAATAGCAAAAAACATAAAAGCTACGCCAAAGAGAAAATCGCCTATGTAGCGATGCTTACGGGTATAGATAAGCAGCAGGGCGATGAAGAAGGCTGGGAACACAAGGTTCGCCATGTTAAACGAGAAGCCCAGCGTCATGATCCATGCTGTAAACGTGGTGCCTATGTTGGCGCCCATAATTACAGAGATGGCTTGCGCCAGTGTGAGCAGTCCGGCGTTCACAAACGATACGGTCATTACCGTCGTAGCTGTCGACGACTGCACGGAGGCCGTTACAAACATACCGGTTAGCAAACCAGTGAAGCGGTTGGTGGTCATGGCTCCGAGGATGTGGCGCAGCTGCGAGCCCGCCATCTTCTGTAACGCTTCGCTCATGACCTTCATGCCATAGATAAGCAGCGCTAGTGAGCCAATAATCTTAAAAATTATCCAAATCGACATATTTTTGTTTAATTTGTTTCTTCTTCGTAAGTGCTTGTCGAAAATAAGGTGTATCTTTACATCCGCAACCCGAGGGTTGCTTTCAGCATGCCTTCGTCTATTGGTTGCCTATACATTATTATATATATACTAACGCATTAAAAACGTCAACGCAATGAAACAGATAATACAAATACGTTGCAAAAATAATAAAAAAACTTTAAACGTAGAAATTGGAAGCACACTTTCTGATGTTTTTGCAAAATTAAATTTTGAGATGCCTTACGGCCCCATCAGCGCCAAGGTAAATAATAAGGTAGAGGGCATGAATTTTCGCCTCTATCATAACAAAGACATCGAGTTTCTGGATATGTATTCGTCGTCGGGCTCACGCGCTTACACCCGCTCGCTGTTTTTCGTGCTGTGCAAGGCCGTGCACGACCTCTATCCCGAGGGCAGCGTGGTGATAGACATACCCGTGTCAAACGGTTACTATTGCGACCTGAAGATAGGCCAGCCCGTTACCCCCGACGTGTGCAACCGCTTGCGCCAGCGCATGCAAGACATTATCAGCGCCGCCATGCCTATACGCCGCCACGAGGCGCCTACCGACCAGGTTATCAGCATGTTTCAGAAGTTGGGCACTCACTCAAAGGTAGAACTTCTGCGCACCACGGGTCGCCTCTACACGGTGTATTATGATATTGATGGATATGTCGACTACTTCTACGGCACGCTGCTCACCAACACGTCGCAGCTCTACCTCTTTGGCCTCGAACCTTACTATGATGGGTTGCTGCTGCGCATACCGTCGCCACAAAACCCTGCCGTGCTGGGCGAGATGGTGCGACAAGATAAGATGTTCGATATTTTTAAAGAGCACCACCGCTGGCAAGACATCTTAGGCATGGGCACCGTGGGCATGTTTAACGCTGCCGTGAAAGCGGGCCATGCTAACGATATTATCAACGTGTCAGAGGCGCTGCAAGAGAAGAAGATAGCGCACATAGCCGAGCAGATAGCCGAACGCAAGGGCGTGAAGATGGTGCTCATTGCGGGCCCCTCGTCGTCGGGCAAGACCACCACGTGCAAACGTCTTAGCATACAGCTGCTTACCTGTGGCATACGTCCCGTGCCCATCTCGCTCGACGACTATTTTGTTGACCGCGACAAGACGCCGCGCGATGCCAAGGGCGACTACGACTATGAGCACCTGCATGCCCTGAACCTGCCGCTCTTGAACAGTCAGCTCGAAGCGCTGTTCCGTGGCGATGAGGTAGAGCTGCCGCGCTACAACTTTGCCGAAGGGCGCTCGGAGAAGAGTGGGCACCGCCTACGTCTGCAGCCTAACGATGTGCTGGTGGTTGAGGGCATACACGCGCTGAACCCTGAGCTCACGGCGCAAATTCCTGACGAGCAGAAATTTCGCGTCTATGCCTCGGCACTCACCACCATCTTGCTCGACTCGCACAACTATATCCCCACCACCGATAACCGACTGCTGCGTCGCATCATACGCGACTATAAATATCGTGGCTGCTCGGCCGAAGACACCATACGGCGCTGGCCCAGCGTGCGCGCTGGCGAGAACAAATGGATCTTTCCGTATCAAGAAAATGCTGATGTGATGTTTAACACGGCTATGCTGTACGAGTTGGCGGCCATTAAGAAGCAGGCCGAACCTATTCTTGAAAATGTGCCCGAGAATAGCGACACCTATGCCGAGGCTTACCGCTTGCGCAAGTTCTTGCGCTACTTCTCTGCCATCGACTACGACACGCTACCGCCCACCTCGCTCTTACGCGAATTCCTCGGTGGTAGCTCGTTTACATATTAAAAGAAATTAGAAGGGGGATGCTACTTCAAAGAAATTAGAACGGCACTACCGAGTTGAAGGTCATCGGTTTGCCGCTTACGGGATGCGTGAAACAAAGTTGGGCTGCGTGCAAACACAGCCTCTTGCTTGGCGTGGGCGCTATGCCTCTGCCATACAGTGGGTCGCCAGCGATGGGGCATCCCAGCCCGTCGGGGTGCGCACAGTGCACCCTTAGTTGGTGTGTGCGCCCTGTAAGTGGCCATAAACTAATGTGTTGCTGCCCGTTCTCGATATGCCCTAATGCAAAGTGGCTGACAGCCGTTTTGCCGTTAATAGGATCAACCACCTGTAACGGTCGGTTGTAGGGGTCGGGCCTGAGCGGCAGACTGATGCACTGCTTTTGCCAGTCGACGGCAGCCCCATGCTGTTGCACCACGCCACTGAGCAGCGCCTCGTAACGTTTCTTCACCGTGTGCTCTAAAAACTGTTGTTGCAGCGTGCGCTGTGCCGCTTGGGTGCGAGCAAACACCAGCAGTCCGCTGGTGTCCATGTCGAGGCGGTGCACCACGGCTGTTACCTCGGCAGGTATGTTAAACTGTTGGCGCACAAACTGTTCGGCCGACAGTCGGTTTTCATCTTTCCCCGGCACGCTTAGCATGCCTGCAGGCTTGTCTATCACCACAATGCTATCATCGGCATACAGCACGGTGGGCATATCGTGGGTGCGCTCGGCCGATCGGTCGGGCTCTACGTCCAGTCCTTGCAGCATAAACGGCAGTATGGGTCGGCACTTGCTCTGACAGGCAGGATAATAATGTCCTGGCTGCCGTAAGT
>CAKQFW010000213.1 GCA_934230965.1 uncultured Prevotella sp. | reverse complement strand
CTATGCCATCATGGAAAAGGCAGAAGAGATTTTCGTTTGCCCCGCCAACATCGGCTGGAGCGACCTCGGCTCATGGAGCTCGCTGTATATGCACACCCGCCACGACCTGTATGGCAACAGCCTCATTGGTCCCGACATTAATGTATACGACACACACAACTGTATGATACATACCACACAAGAAAAGAAGGTGGTGGTACAAGGTCTTGACGACTATATCGTAGCAGAGAAAGATAACTTGCTGCTTATCTGCAAGATTTCAGAAGAGCAACGTATCAGACAATTTTCGGGAGACAAATAAGGAGAATTTTCTATTCGATAGCACACAATCATAATAAAAGGCGAGATATTTGCTTCTATACAGCCAATATCTCGCCTTTACTTTGTTTATCTATCTATTAGGTAGGTGTTCAAAATGATCGCATATATAAATTTTTAACCCCTACTTATTCTTCGTTTTTCTTACCTTTCAGCATTTTGCGAATAAGGAAATAAATAATAGCTACGATAACAAGCACAAGAATAATCCACTTGATATACTCGCCATACTCAAGAATCTTGTCGTGTAACTGATCTTCAGGAACAATGGTATGCAGATACCAACCCAGGCCAGCGAGGATACAGTTCCACAGGCCAGCGCCTAATGTTGTATAAAGCAAGAATTTCCAATAATGCATCTTGGCCAAACCTGCAGGAATAGATATGAGGTGGCGTATACCCGGAATAAGACGACCCGTGATGGTGGCCACCATGCCATGATTGTCAAAGTAGCGCTCACTCTGTTCTACCTTCTGCTGATTGAGCAGACACATCTTGCCCCACTTGCTATTAGCAAAACGATAGATGATGGGGCGCCCCAGATAATAGCCTGCCACATAGTTGATGGTAGCACCCAAATCGGCACCCAAGGTTGAGCACAGGATGACAAGAAAGACATCAAGGTTTCCGGCCGCAGCATGATAGCCTGCTGGCGACACAACAAGTTCGGATGGAACAGGAATAACAGTACTCTCAAGCATCATCAAGAAGAAGATGGTGCCGTAATTAAGATTTCCTAATAGTGAAGTAATCCAATTCATTGTTTAAAATAAAAAAATAAAACAGGGTAAGGCCAGTCTTAACACAGGCCAGTCTTAACGCCCAACCGTCAACCTTATAAATGATGTTGGCGGGCATAGTTTACATAATTGCTCACAGGGCAATCGTTAGGGAACAGTTCTTTCAAAATATAACGTGCCTCTTGCGGATTAATCTCGCACGCCTTCTGTAGATACAACAAAAATTCGTCGTGAAGCCCAAGCTTTTGACAGGCATAGGCCAGATAAGCATAGCCATCTTGAAAATCGAGATCAGGCTGTGCGAAGAGGGCTACCAAGAGGTCGTGCGTTTGCTGAAACATGCCGAAATCGAAATAACAGCAAGCCACCTGCAAACATACCGCAGGGTCGTTCTTCGAATTGATGATAGCATATAAGAAGCAGTCGCTGGCATTCTTCTCTCGAAAGGCAGCAAGATGTATATACCCCTCTACTACCATTCGGTCAACATGATTAATATGGTGGGCACTCTCGGCGCTGTCAAGATACACCATCACCTCGTCTTGCTTTCCCATATTAATCATCACATAAGCCGTTTCTTTCACCATCTTGCTTACCATGATAGGGTCGTTACTTTTGGCCTCGACATGAGCGAAGGCGGCAATAGCGTCTTCATTTTGTCCAGCTTCTTGCAAGGCATAGCCATACATAGACCACAGATAGCAATCGTCGGGCGACAGGTCAACACATCGTTTATAATATTCAACAGCTTTATCTACCTGTCCCAGCCACACCAGGCAATGAGCCTTATTAAGTAAAGCATCCTTGTCATGCGGATTAATGGCGATAGCATATTCGCTACTCTCCATCGACTCTTGTACCTTGTTCAGCATAAACTGCGACGAGGCCATACAGTTCCACAGTTCGGTAGAAAACGGTTCGTCGTCAAGCAGTCGGTGTAAGATAGTTTCACTCTTCTGATAGTTGCCCTCACTATATGCCACCTTTGCCTCCAGCGTTTGATAGTCAGCCGACTGTTTTTCATCAGTTCGCTGCATCCACTTCTGCGCCAATTCAGGCAAATTATAGTCGAGGAAAAGCGTTGGCACCTCAATCAAGAAATCGCTGAGGTCGTCGTCATCTATCACATGGAGTTTAGCCTCAAGATATTGGTCGGCTTCATCAATACGTTCCTCCATGATCATGATTTCGGCTTGAAGATAATAATATTCAATATCGTTTTTATCGTCGGCCATTGCAACCAACTGCTTAGCAAGCTCTACATTATTGTCGTTGAGCATCGCCATTCGGGTAAGAATAGCAATGGGCTTCAGCGCACCAGGATATAGGCGCATGGCATATTGGGCTGCTTGCTTAGCTTTTTGCAAGTCGCCCTCTTCATAATAATAATCAGAAACATCGACAAGGTCGTCCAAGTCGAAGAAAACACTTTCACCCATCTCCTGAACAGCTTTATATCTGTTCAGGAGTTCGGTAAAAGCTTTATTATTGAATTTATTATCCTTATTGTTCATTATTTATTTTGTTTTGCCCACGTGTCTTTCAAGCCCACGGTCTTGTTGTAAACAAGATGTCCGGGAGCACCGTCGGCATCTGCCATGAAGTATCCGATACGCTGGAACTGCAGATATTCGCCTGGTTTTCTCTCGGCGGCATAGTTCTCTACGTAGCAGTTATCAATGGTTTGCAGACTGTCGGGATTGAGCAATTCGCGGAAGTCGCGCTCGTCGGCCGAGGGGTTCTCAACATTGAACAGACGGTCGTAAACACGCACCTGTGCTTTCTGGCAGTGGTCGGCCGATACCCAATGCAGGGTACCTTTGACCTTACGGTTAGCGCCTTCCATTCCGCTCTTGCTTTGCGGATCATATTCGGCCTGAATTTCGATAATGTTTCCGTTCTCGTCTTTTGTACATCCAGTGCACATCACGATGTAGGCGTTCTTCAAACGAACCTCCTTGCCAGGGGTCATGCGGAAGAACTTCTTCGGAGCATCCTCCATAAAGTCGTCGCGCTCTATCCACAGGTTCTTTGAGAAGGTAATGGTGTGTGTGCCTGCAGTTTCGTCTTCAGGATTATTTACTGACACCATTTCTTCGGTCTGACCCTCAGGATAGTTGGTAAGCACCAGCTTCACGGGGTTGAGCACAGCCGACACACGAGTAGCCTTCTTGTTCAAATCGTCGCGCACGGCAGCCTCAAGCAGTGCCATATCGTTCAAGGCATCAAACTTAGTGTAACCGATTGAGTCGATAAACTTGCGGATGCTCTCGGGCGAATAACCACGACGGCGCATACCGCAAAGTGTGGGCATACGTGGGTCGTCCCATCCTGCTACGAGGTGCTCGTCAACCAGTGTGTGCAGTTTACGCTTGCTCATCACCGTATAGGTAAGGTTCAGGCGGTTAAACTCAATCTGACGGGGACGGAAATCATGCAGGTTCTCTGTTTCGCCACGCATCTCTTTCAAGTAATCAATCAGCTTATCATAAAGCGGACGGTGAGGCACAAACTCAAGTGTACAGATTGAATGGGTTACGCCTTCAAAGAAATCGCTCTGTCCGTGTGCAAAGTCGTACATAGGATAGGCGTGCCATTTGGTGCCTGTGCGATGGTGCGGTGTGTGAATGATACGATAGATGATGGGGTCGCGGAAGTGCATATTGGCATTGGCCATATCCAGTTTAGCACGAAGCACCATGCTACCCTCAACAGCCTCAGGAGTGTTCATCTTGTTGAACAACTCAAGGCTCTCCTCTACAGGACGGTCACGATAAGG
>CAKQFW010000212.1 GCA_934230965.1 uncultured Prevotella sp. | reverse complement strand
GTCCACATCAAACTCGTCTTCAACATCAAAGTCAATTAATTCGAGAATTAATTCCTCCATGTCGATGTCATCTTTCTTCTTGAACGTGAACACACACTTATGATCGAACAGATATGACAATGAACCTGTGGTTCCCAGTGTGCCGCTAAACTTGTTAAACACAGAGCGAACATCACCTACCGTACGGGTAGTGTTGTCAGTAAGTGTGTCAACAAAGACAGCAATGCCGTGAGGGCCATAGCCTTCATAAGTTACCTCTTTGTATTCGCTCTGATCTTTACCCATTGCATTTTTAATGGCACGCTCAATATTATCCTTCGGCATGTTCTCGCGCTTACAAGTAGCGATAACCGAACGTAATGAAGGGTTGTTTTCAGGCTCAGGACCACCAGCCTTCACAGCAATGGCGATTTGTTTACCTAAACGAGTGAAAGTCTTGGCCATATGTCCCCAGCGTTTCAGCTTGGTGGCCTTACGATACTCAAATGCTCTTCCCATAATATGGAATAATGAATGTTATGTTATTGTTTTAAATTTATAATTTGCAATTACTCTTTCCGCTGTTTATCTCAGCTCTGCACCAAGTTTCGATTTCAGATTAGCAATAAGCTTGTTCATCATTGCGTCAATCTGCTTATCATTAAGCGTCTTTGTCTCATCTTGCAAGATGAAATTAACAGCATAACTCTTCTTACCAGCAGGAAGGTTTTTACCTTCATACACATCAAAGAGTTCTACCTTCTTCAGCAATTTTTTCTCTGTTTGGCGAGCGATATTTTCGATAGCCTCAAATTCAACATTCTTGTCAATCAAGAGTGCCAAATCGCGACTCACAGCAGGATACTTGCTAATTTCCTTATACAGCACCTCTTTATTTCGCACAGCTTTCACCACGGCATCCCAGTGAATGTCAGCATAGTAAACATCGATAGAGATATCTGACTGCTTAAGCAATTGTTTGCTTACAATACCCATCTCGGCCAATACCTTACCGCCACGGTTTTTCAGAACCAACGCATTGCTAAAGATGTTGTTATCAGAGTGCTCAGTAACAATTGTCCCAGGCACCACACCCATACGAGCAAAGATATTTTCAACATAAGCCTTAAGCTGATAGAACGATGCTTTCTCGTCAGGATGTGCCCATGAGCCACTTACCGTGTTACCACATACCCACAAGCCTAAATGCATTTCTTCATTGTAAGCACGAATGGGATCTTCATCATTTTTCTTTTCAGGCGAATAATGATAGCAGTTACCGAACTCGAAGAAACGGATATCACCATTCTTACGGTTCACGTTACGACAAATGCTTTCAAGGCCACCAAACAGCAAGGTTTGACGCATAACGCCGAGGTCAGAACTCAGAGGGTTCATAACCTTAACAGTATGCTCTTCAGTGTAGCTGTTCAAACCTGTATAATAAGCTGTCTTTGTAAGCGAATTGTTCAAAATTTCAGAGAAGCCACATCCCACGAGCTGCTCACCTACAACATTTTGCAAGTGATACTGGCGATCAGCATCGCCAAGAATTGTGAGCGAGCTCTTCAGCTGGGTAGGAATCTCTACATTATTATATCCATAGATGCGCAAGATATCCTCTACAACATCACAGGGGCGCTGCACGTCAACACGATAAGCAGGAACAAGAAGCTTCAAGCCTTCGGCTGTTTCTTCCTCAATCTTCATTTCCAAACTTGTTACGATAGACTTGATAGTGTCATGACCTATCTGCTTACCTATCAATGTGTCAACATAATCATATTTCAGATCAACATTAAAGTCGGGAAGCGGTTGCGGATATACATCTTTAATCTGCATACTCACCTTGCCTCCAGCGAGCTCTTTACAAAGAATGGCAGCTTGTTTCAACGCATAAATAGTGCCATTAGGATCAATGCCACGCTCGAAACGATAGCTTGAATCAGTGCTCAAGCCATGACGACGAGCGCTCTTACGAATCCAGGTAGGATGGAAATAAGCGCTCTCCAAAACCACGCTATGTGTGGTATCATAAGTGCCACTACCCTTTCCGCCAAAAATGCCAGCAATACACATTGGGTCTTCGGCATTACAGATGCTTAAGTCGTGCTCGCCAAGAGTATGTTCTTCGCCATCGAGGGTAACAAACTTTGTTCCTTCGGGCTGGGTGCGCACTACAATTTTGTGACCCTTTACCATGTCAGCATCAAAACAGTGCATAGGCTGTCCGTATGCCATCATCACATAGTTGGTAATATCAACGATATTGTTAACAGGACGCAAACCAATAACACGCAGTTTATTTTGCAACCACTCGGGGCTTTCTTTTACGTTGCAACCCGTAATGCTCAAGCAAGCATAACGTTTGCAAGCATCAGTGTTTACTATTTCAACGTCGATTGGCAATGCTTCGTCATCTACAGCGAAGGCGCTACAATCAGGACGATGCAAGCTGGTTTGATAACCATTCTGCACGAGCCATGCATAAAGGTCGCGTGCTACACCCCAATGACTTAAGGCATCTGCTCTGTTGGCGGTAATATCAATTTCTATTACCCAGTCGCTTTCCAAATGATAATACTCGGCCGCTGGCTGACCCACAGGAGCATCTTCAGGCAGAACTATGATACCATCGTGCGCAGTGCCTACACCAATTTCGTCTTCAGCACAAATCATGCCGAGGCTTTCAACGCCACGCAGCTTCGATTTCTTAATAACAAATTCTTTGTCGCCATCATAAAGCACACAGCCTAAGTCGGCAACAATAACCTTCTGACCAGCTGCTACATTAGGAGCACCACACACAATTTGTTGAGGTTCGCCTTTTCCCAAATCAACTGTTGTAACATGCAGATGGTCGCTATTAGGGTGCACTTCACAAGTAAGCACCTTACCTACATACAATCCTTTCAGTCCGCCTTTTACCGACTGAACTTCTTCAAGAGCGTCTACTTCAAGACCGCATGAGGTCAGCGCATCGGCCACCTGCTGGGGTGTCAAATCGAAGTCGACGTATTCTTTAAGCCATTTATATGAAATATTCATTATAACAATGATTTTTAAAAGTATACTTTATCTGGTGCAAAATTAATAAAAAACATCTGTTTAAACAAATAAAATACCATCGTTATAAAGGTTGACACAACGAAAGAGTAAAAAAAAGAGGTTGGTGCAGGATGCTACCAACCTCGAGGGACGATTTCGTAAAAAACTCGAAATCATTAAAAACTGCTCAAAGATATGTCTAATTAATGACACGAGCAAATATTTTCTACTAAAACAGCCAATATTTAACATTAATAAACATCGACATCTAATATTTAACAATCCCTTTTACGCATTTGCGCATATTGCTATCATACGCCTTCTGCCATCAAAATGGCAACAACTTTTACTGAAACGCCAACATCTCAAGTCGTTTCTTCAGTTGCGGAGCCAATGTTTTCCTAATGCTAAGCACTATTTGACAAGTATTATCAAAAGTCTGCGATACGATGGTGGGCTTCATGTCCTTCACCACCTTCATCACATCATTCATCATAACATAAGAAAAATCAAAAGTTACCTTTTCTTCTACAAGGCGCGTTTCTACCGTAGCATGTTCCAATGCATCGGCTGCTGCAGCTTTATAAGCAACAATCAGTCCGCCTGTACCCAATTTTACACCGCCAAAATAGCGCACCACGATAATCAGCACATCAGTAAGTTCGTTTTTAACAATCTGACCGAGAATGGGTTTGCCTGCAGTGCTGCTTGGCTCTCCATCATCGTTGGTACGTGATAAAGCACCATCAGCCCCCAACATAAATGCATAACACACATGGCGCGCATCATAAAAGCGCTTACGATATGTATGCACAATATCATGCACCTGTGCT
>CAKQFW010000211.1 GCA_934230965.1 uncultured Prevotella sp. | reverse complement strand
GTTGTCGTTAATACTTAATAAGCTATGGGCAAACAATACCTTTCCATCATGATTAGTAATACATGACGATACCGTGCGTGAAGGAAAATGCAGCTTGTGTAAGCCGTTGGTTGATGAACTGAAAAATAAATCTTGGCCCTTGATGACAATGCCCGTAATTGAATGATCTTTTAGTATATAGTTGTTTTGTGCGTCTTTATAAGCCAGGATGTGAGCAAAGTTATCTTGGGTATAGTGTAAACCGCTTTGAAAACAACCTACCCATACCGTGTCGTTATCGCCAATGGCCATACTCATGATAGCAGGTGTATCTTTAAGTGCATGGTGTACCAACTTTTTTGATGCAATATCATACACAAATACTCCTTGTCCAAGACTTGCGATGTATATTTTCTTTTTATTGCTGACGATGATATTTACGGTGCCAGTAATTGTGGTACCGTCGTTTGCTCTCTCGTTTAGTAGGCGAAAAGAGTCTGATATCGGAGAGTAGATATACAGGCCACAATCGGTACCTATCCAAAGTTCATTGTTGGGACCTTGAAATATGGCGCTTATGTGGTCGTTGCCGAGTGCCCCTGGCAATTCGCTACGACGGTAGGTGCGGAAACTTTTTCCATCAAAACGACACAAACCATTTCGTGTGCCAAACCACATGAAACCGATGTGGTCTTGGCAGATGCTCAATACTGAATTTTGCGACAAACCATTGTTGCTGTCGTAATGTTTAAATTGATAGTGTGTGGCGTTTATATGGTGCACACTGCTTATTAGTATGAATATAAGTATGAGTCGTTTCAGCATAAGTAAAAAATGGTTGTATTATTTTTTATCAGATTGTGATGGGGGTAGAATACCTTTGCCCCATGTTTTGTTTGGTTGTCGGCCTGTTTTGAAATCAATCATGGCTCCTTCTTGTAGCATATCCCATGAAAGCCATGTACTATTATATGTGTTTCCGTTTACCTTCATGCTGTGAATGTATATATTCTTTTCAGAACCACCATGTATAACGATGTCGGCTTTAGGCAGGTGTATGGTTGCTGATGTGAAGATAGGTGTATTGATTGTAAAACCGCCTACGCCAGGTATCTCAGGATATAGACCGAGGCATGCCCATACATACCAAGCTCCCATTGAACCTAGGTCATCGTTGCCAGGCAAACCATCAATTGCTGATTTGTATTGTTCGTTAAGAACGCGGTTTACAATGTGCTGTGTCTTATAGGGGCATCCCATCCAGTTATATGCCCATGGCGTTCCGAAGCTTGGTTCGTTGCCTGAAGCAAACCAAGGGTCGTTGTACCCAGCATCTAGTCGTACAAAGTATTCATCTAATCGTTTTTCAGCTTTGCTGTATCCGCCGATAATGTCGGCTAGTCCTTTAAAGTCGTATGGCACCATCCAAAAATAATCTTTATAGGTAGCCTCACGAAAATCTTCACTCAAGGCTTTCCATGATCCATCGGTATTGCGCGACTGTAGCCATGTCGTTTCGGGGTTATATAAGTTTCGCCATGATTGTGCCATGGCAAAATATCGCCAACTAGAGAATTCATCTCCCACAGCATGTAGGGCAAATTGTGCGATAGCATAATCGGCTGAGGTATATTCAAGTTGTATTGAAGCATTACAGTATCCTTTTTCAAGATATTGTTTTAGGTGTGGACGCGTTTCTATGTCTTGCGATTTGGTTTCAGGTTCTTCGGCTCCTTTGCGCATAATGTCAAATAGAGGTTTCGGGTCATAGTTGCGAGCACCAAAAGCCCATGCGTTTGATACAAGTATTGATGAAGGGTCGCCTTGCATGATGCCTGTCTCAATATTTGCCAGTACCCAACGTGGGAAACCACCGCCCGACTGCATTGCAAAGTCGCGGTGTGAGATAACAATATCTGAGGCTACGTCTGGTTCAATAATGCTTAGTAGCTGTATTTGTGTACGATAGGTGTCCCAGTTGCTCAGTTGGCTATATTGTATACCATTAGTGTTGTGTGGCTTAAAGTCGGCACCCATATATTCACCATTTACGTCGCTACAAATGCTGGGGTGTATGAATGAGCGATATAGGTGCGTATAGAACTGGCATATGCGGTCTTCATTGTTTCCTTTGACCTCAATTTTCCCTAGGTATTCATTCCATTTTTCTTCAGTGGTATTAACGGTTTGTGCAAAGTTCCATCCTGAGTTTTCGGCTTTCAAGTTGGCTTTAGCATTTTCTACCGATACATACGATACTCCTATTTTATAATGTATGGTATGATGTGTTTGTGTGTTGAAGGTAAAATAGACTCCTGATGAGGCACCTTCTGCAAAGGTGGCATGGTGGTGTATGCGTTTGTCTTTCCATGTGCCTGTTTCGAGGGCAGGAACGTCAAATTCAGCTGCAAAATACACTTTGTAGGGGGTTCGTATACCACAGAAATATCCTCCATCAGCATAGCCTTCACAAGTAGTGGGGCTGGTGATGGCTATAGCAGCCTGTTCAATGGGCGTTGCGGCTACACCCGCACCAATTATGATAGTGCCGTTTACTTCATCTTTAGGAAATGTGTATCTTGCCATACCTGTACGTGCGGTGACAGTAAGTTCGCTGGAAATATCGTTTTGAACCATAGCTTTATAATAGCCAGCATGCCCTTGCTCATCGCTCACATTAATTCGTGCATCGCGTATATTGTGTGGAGATACTGTTAAGCGTCCTTTTATGGGAAAAGTAGGAAAATTGCCCATATGTTCGCATCCTCCGCCACTGTTTTGGTTGATGACAAATCCTGCACTCTTATAAAAATAAGAAGGTGTAAATTGTACCATACCATGTGGATAGGTGGCGCCAGGATATAGGTAGCCAGAGGTGAGCCCTACGCCCTTCGTTCCTATTAGCGTGTTTACTTTTTGAGCATAGTTGTTGCCCAGTGTGTACGTAGTGCTGAAGAAGCAAAGCGCTAACATTGCTGTCGCTATCCATTTATTGTAATGTTTCATTTTGTAAATTAGATTTTATTAGTGTTTAATAAAGCTTATGGTTAATTCTCGTTGGTGCAAAACTATAAAAAAGGTACCGATTATGCAAGGAAATACTCCATAAAAAGAGGGTCGAAAATAATAAAAAAAGGAATTAAAAATAATGTTGTTAAATAATGTTTAAGGTTTGGTGGTGGCTTTCTTTTTAAACGTTATATATAAGCAAAAGTAAAGGTGCGTAATTGTGCTAATACCCTATTATTCAGTCTGTAACAAAGAATATTAATAATATAATCATAAGGCGTTAAATGATGAAATACAAAACATTTTTTACTCTGTTCTTTTGTGCATTAGCGGTGGTTCAATCTCTTCCAGCTAATGCTAAAACAATGTATAAGACTTTTTCTGAAAAGCAAAAAAAGGTAGACGTAGATAAAAAGTCTGATTTAACACAATTTGTTGATACGCGACAAGGAACAGACTCTGATTTTGGTTTAAGTTATGGTAATACTTATCCTGCTACAGGAATGCCATTTGCTATGCATTTGTGGTCTCCACAAACGGGGCTAAATGGTGACGGATGGAAATATACTTATAAGGCCGATAGTATACGTGGCTTTTGCCAGTCGCATCAGTGCAGTCCGTGGGTTGGCGATTATGCAGTTTATGCTTTCATGCCAGGGGTTGGCTCTTTACATACAGATGAATATGGTCGTGCCGCTCGCTTTAGACATGCCAACGAAACGTGTCGCCCACATTATTATGCGGTGCAGCTAGACAATGGTATCAAGGTGCAGATGGCGCCCACGACACGTGGTGTGCATATGCGTTTTAGTTATCCCAAAGAGCAACAAGCATGGTTGGTAATTGATGGTAATAATAAAGGTAAAGAATTTGATGTTGATACAAAAACAGGCAT
>CAKQFW010000210.1 GCA_934230965.1 uncultured Prevotella sp. | reverse complement strand
TTCAAGGCTGGAGTTGTTATTTCCTTGGCTCATAAAGCGGCCAACAGCCAGCAAATACAACACTTGCTGGTTCATCTCTTCCTCGCTATTTACTACGCTATATATCATCTGGCGGGCATCAGCGCTTAGGTTGGGCACATCAAGACTGAAGTCGACATGTGGCGCAGCTGGTGTGCCAGTAATGTCCATCAAACAGTCAACGCGAGTATTGTTGCTGGTAAACGATTTGCCAATATTCAGGTCAGACAGGCTTACGCTATTCAGCGTATAGATAGCATTGAGGTTGAGAGCAGCGGCATAGGGGTCGCCACCAAAACTGATCGAACTGCCTTGTCGGAACAGAAAATCGCGTTTGATGAAGTTTTGAACAGTAAGTTTGTAATGTCCGTTAGTGATATTATAGTTGCCAAAGAGGTCAAAGCTACCTTTGTTATAGTAGTTGGCCTTCAATACGCCATTTCCGTTTAAGGTGATATAATCGCCCGAATGATTGTCCATCAATAACTTGACCGTAGCATCTGATGTGCAGTTGATAAGGAAATTGATGCGTATATCAGTGTTTACATCTAATGGCTTGCTATTGGTGTGGGTGGGAGAGAAGCGAAGCGAGTCGGCATCGTTGTTATTGCTTGATGCCTGTGATGTCCAACTAAGGAAGTCGTGAGAGGTGATGGCGTCGGGTGATGCCACATTATATACTAATATACTACCTTTTTCGGGTGTTCCATCTACGGTGATATCAAGTAGGCCACTACGGCCCACAATCTTACAGTTGCCAGTGACGTAGGCGGTGCCGTAGAAGGTACCACCATCAAACGTGTGGGTGTCGTAAGCCAAGAGATGTTGTGCTTCGACATTTAGGTCGTATGTAAGACGTGTGAGGTGCTGGTGCCCCAAATGTCCGGTAACAATACCTATGTTTCCGTTGCGGTCGGTAATGGTGTCGCCTTCAAACAGGATAGCATCGGGAATGAATTTTACCACGTCGTGCTTCAAGGTATAGGTGGTGTTAAGGCTTGAGATGGTCAAAGAGCCATCAGCAACAAGTTCGCCTGTAAGATTGATGTTGCTTAATGGTCCTGCTAAGCAAACCGAACCTGTGGCCTCACCGTTAATATCGCGCATGAAGCTTGAGCAGAAACTTTCAAGAAATTCGACACGTGTGCGCTGGGCAGTTATGTTGAGTTTTATGTCGCTGCGTTGGGGCGAGACATAACCATTGATAAGTGTTCGGCGGTCGTCAGTGTCAACGGCGGTGGCATTGATATCAATTTGTTTCAACGTGTTGTTTAATGAGGCATCGGCGTACAGAGTTCCCATTCGGCCATTTTCAAAGCGGAAATCGTTAACCGTAAGACGCGCATTTGCTATTGGTTGTTTGGTAAAACAAGCCGACACACAGGCACGGCCGCTGGCCATACCGCTAAATTCAACGCTATGGAAATTTACCAGATTGAGGATGTAATTGATATTAATGTCTTTGAGAAACACTTGTAACGAGTCGGCATCTTTGTCGGTAGCTCTACCGTCAATAGTGAGGTGCTGCTTGTCGTGACTGATGCTAAACTTGTTTACGGTGAGATCGTTCTTTGAATAGTCGATACTTGACGAATGGATGCTCCATATCGTATCACCGATGCATAACGTAGAGGGGTTTATTTGTACGTGAGCGGCTGAGATGCCTTCTGCGTTCTTGTAAAAATTAGTGCGGGCATTTATGTATCCACGAATAGGGTGACGTTCGTCTTCATTCAGATTAAGCAGTGTGGTAAGGCTGTTCTCAAAAGCCTTGGCTCTTAAACGATAGGTAGAGGTGCTACCATTGCCCATGATTTTCTGAATACTTGCATTGGCACAAAGTGAATCGGCAATGCTTTGTATTGAAAAGTTGACGTTTTTGTAGGGAGCATCGTTGTATGAGAATGAGGGTATTGACATGTTGAGATCAATAAAATCATTCTTATCGTTTATCATGCCTTGCAAGGTGAGCGGTTGCTTGATTTTTAAATCGATACCAGTAAGCTTTTTCAGCAAATGGGTGTCGTTGATCGTTGCGTCAACGGTGAAACTATTGACGTTGCGGTCTTTATCATACCGTAATGTTGTGCCAGGCAATGTTTGTATGTGTTTGGCAACGATGTTCGTTATGCTTTTGTATAGTGATGAATAATTGAATTTTCCCGCTAAATCAAAGTTACAGAAACCTGAACGGAGCGATATTTGACGTGATGCACCAATACCAGTAGACGTAAGTGTGATGTCTTGTGGATGGTAAAGAGTGTCTGCCGTAGCAAGGGCTATGTCTGTTATATTAATGTCGCCAATAGTGTTGTCTAACAATCCTGTACCATGAAGATTGGTGTTTGTGAGATTTGCTTTGAGATGCATGCTTGTGCGCAAGTCGGGGGTATTGGTGAGAATACCCAAACTTGCTGTTTGTAGATTTTTGATGCTTGTTTCTATACTTAGTGTGTGCTGCTTTCCAGCATTAAGCAACTGGCCCGTAAGGATGATGTTTCCGATAGGGTCGTCAATTGAAATAGTACCTTTTGCATGTGCCTTGCTGTATGAGGCATCAATGTGTATGTTGTTGTATGTCTTTGATTTGTATGCTATATTGTCAATATTTCCTTTAATAACAAAATACTTAGGAATGTCGCCTGAAATGTGTATATTGGTAGCGATGTTGCCTAAATCGTTGTTTCCTGTAAAATCTTTTAAATTAAACTGCTTTGTATGTATAGATAATGATGTGTTTCGCGATTGCTTATGCATTGTGACACTGATGTTTCCAACCTCAGAATGAAGCTTTCCGGTAACGTTAAGGCTGTTGCCGTAACTTGCTGCAGTGCCATTGATTACGAAATGATGCTTTGCGTTTTCGTTTAAGAACGAAGGATAGGGCTTATTAGCGATTTCGCATGCCTGATGAATAAAATCGGTGGAGAGTGACAGACGCGAGATGGTAGCCTGCCAGTTAGGCTTGCCTGAAATGTTATTTACGCTACCGTTTGCTTGTAGCAGCAAACTGTTGTCTGATGACCAAAGTGTAAATTGCCCAATTTGTATTGCTCCTTCTTGTGCTGTAAAATTGGTGTTTATTGAAAAACGTGTGTGTAATGATGATAGCTGGGGCAAGAAGCTTGAAAAGTCGGAAGGAATAATCGACTGTGCCTGTATATGGCCTCGTCCACAAAATGTCTTGGCAACATACTTGCCCCCATGCATAGCATAGGTGGCTGAGAGGTGAGGAATGTTAAGTTGGCTATTGCCTACTAATAGGTTAAAGTCGTCAAGAAGGGCTGCACGTCGTCCTATATTTACACGAAATGAAAACTTCTTTACTGCAAAACCTGATTGTTCGTTGAAGGCCATACGCTTAACCTTTATCGACAAACTGTCGTTGGTAAGTGTATTCAGAATGATATGGCTGCTGATATGGCTCAGTTCAATATCACGAGGTGTGAACTTGCCTTTTTGTGCCAATCGGGCTTTCTGTTGGCGAAATGAAACCGAGGTGTTTCGCAAAATAATGCTATTGGCTTGAAGATATAGGGGTGACGATTCTTTTTTGTCTTTTGAGCTAAATGCATTAATAATATACTGAAAATTGTATGGGCCATCTTTCTCTGTCTTATAAATATTGGCTTTCATGCCAAATATTTGTATGGAAGAGATGATAATGTTGCCTCGGGTAAGTTCGTAGGGGCTTACTTTAACAGATAAACGTTTGGCATCAAGTAATGGGGCACCCGCTTGATCGGTTAAATGAACATCGTCAATAATAAGTCGGTTAAAGAAACCTAAATCAATGCGGCCTACTGATACGTGTGTGCCTATTTTATCTTCTAATACTTGGCTTACATATGTGCCTAATGAGTGTTGCACCATGGGGA
>CAKQFW010000209.1 GCA_934230965.1 uncultured Prevotella sp. | reverse complement strand
TTCTGTCGATATCCTGCTTCATATTAGCCAAGTTTTCTGCAATCTCATATTCATGTTTTGAGATAATTGGCTTTTCACGCTTTACATTTTGTTCCTCAATACGTTTATGTATACGCACAAACCGCTCATCGCCCTTATACTTGCTTTTCAACAAATGGTTGCGTCTGTTAATCTCACGTATTTTCTTCATCACCTCATCCATATATTGTATGCTCTCTTTAGCATCGGCCGTATCTTTAGGCACAAAACCTTTTTTACGGAAATACTCACGAAACTCATCGGCAAGAATTACATACTTATCCTCTTTAGTGTCGAAGTTGGCCTCAAATTCAGCCTGCACACGTTCGCAACGCTCACGAATGTCGTTGACAATAATGCGCATTTCTTCTGGCATGCCTTTCTTGAATTCGAAATCTAACTCGGAAAGGGCCACATTGATAATACCTGACACATCTGCCTTATGCTCGGTGTTTTCAAGAAGGTTCATACGTTCAATGCGGTGCGTGACCTCTGTGATAAGCGTAGGAATGGTGCCTACAGGCAAGGATGCAAGTTTCTTCTTCGTCTCCTCATCACCGAAAGAGCGTACTTGATTGATAATAGCCTTTGCCTCAGAAAGCGTATTACGCAACTCATACAGACTGTCCTTGTTCTCAACTTCGTCAATCTGTTTTCTAAACTCCTCTAAATTGTTTGTGGTAAAATTGAAGAGAACATTTTTCACCTGTTTTATTTTGGCTTCCACTTCCTCCTTAGTCACCATTACATCGTTGGCAATGTTGCTCTGTTGAGAGTCGGTACCATCAGACGTGCGGTTAAGCTCACGCAGATAGCGGTCGTTAGTGGCATCAAAATTTTCCTTGATATTCACAAAGTCAACCACATAACCATATTTAAAATCATGGTATGGTCGATTAACACGCGTCAAAGCCTGTAACAAATCGTGTCCGTCAAGCGAACGGCCAAGATAGAGTTTTTTAAGACGTGGAGCATCAAATCCTGTAAGAAGCATCTTGTTGACAATAAGCAAATCAACCTCTTGCAGTTTTTTAAAACCCTCTATATATTCTTTGCGTTCCATCTTGTCGCCCTCATCATGCAAGATGAGCGAGGCAGTAAGAGGCTTATATCCCGATGGTAAAATCATTGGTTCAGCCGCCATTTCATATTGTTCTTCCTTATGCTTCAAAATGTTTTTTGCATTATGGAAACGTAGCTGCCACAATCGGAATAATTCGCGGGCCTGAGGATTGGTTTTACACACAATCATAGCCCCTACAGAAGGATCGTTCTGTTCGATGCGAAAACGGCGAAAGTCGGAAATAATATAATCAATCAACGCATTGAGATAACTCTCGTTCTCAATAATTTTATTGCGATCAATATCCGACTTCTTAACCTTTACATTGCCTGCCAACTTGTCAAGAATGTCTTCAATTTTTTCTTTGTATATAGTTTCAACTGGCTCACGCATCAGTTTGCAAGTATAACCATCAGCTATCGACTTATCATAATAATAAGTATGTATATAGTCGCCAAAGACGCGCCAAGACTCACGCTCCTCTTTCAGCAACGGCGTGCCCGTGAGGGCTATTTTAATAGAATTTTGGTCTGCCTCCAACAAGTTGGCCAAGAAACTGCCCTTAGGATTATACCCACGGTGAGCCTCATCGATAAAGAAGATGCGCTGCAAGTTGGTATTGTAGCTATCATCAACCAGCACCTTGGTCTTATCTTCTTTAAACTTCTGTATATTGACCACCATTATTTCAAGTTTGCCCTCGTTATTTTGTGTAATAGAGCGGCTTGCAATATCGGTCATCAGTTCCTCACGGCTTTTGGCGTTATGAACGACAAGCCCACGAGCAGCAAACTCATCTGTGGCTTGTTCCATAAGGTCGATTCGGTCTACAATAAAATAGAACTTGGCCACAACATTCTTCTTCGCAAAAAAGTCGGTAAGGCTTCGCACGCTATAATAAGCAAGAGCAGTTTTGCCGCTACCTTGCGTGTGCCAAATAATGCCACTTTTTATGCCTTTATCCAAAGTATGGCGTATGGCGTATGATGCAAACATCTGCTGGTAACGCATAATTTGCTTTTGCAACGTAGTGCCTTGTGTGCCATCTTCCAATTCGACCTTGCGCTCAACGTATGCAATGCCGTATCGAAGCAAGAAAAGGAAACGTTCCTTGCTAAGCATTGAGGTTATTATACGGTTGGTAGGTGTGTTTACCTCTTTGTTTGTTTTATATTCATCAAGATTTTTGATAACCACACAGTTGCGGTGTTTCAAAACCTTATACTCATCTTCATCTGTGATGTCTTTATAAGGGTAGTGTGTGACGAACGACTTGTTCTCCTCACGGAACACATTAAAGAAGGCCTTTTCTTTGGCAGAACAGCAATAAAAAGCGCCCTGTATTGGAACACGGCTCTCGTTGTCATATTCTTGATTATTGGAGAAAATCATCAATTGGGTGACATTGAAGAAACGACGGAAGCACGCCTTGCTCATGCGGGTGTTTATGCGCTCACGTTCTGCTAATATGCCCTCATGATTATTAGGTTTCTTTACCTCAATGAAAGCCAATGGCAATCCATTTACAAAACAAGTAATGTCGGGACGGAAATTATCTTCTGTGTCTTCGTTCTCACAAGTAAACTCGGTGGTGACATGCCATTCGTTATTGTCAGCATTATCAAAATCGATGAGTTTTATTCCGCTATTAGATGACAATATCTGATAAAACTCACGACCCAAATCATCATTATTAGCGATATTTACAATTTTCGACAACAACAACAAAGCCTCTTGACTCGACACGTCAGGATTTAGACGTTTCACTGCATTAAGGAATACGTCTTTTAAAATATTAGTCTTTGTATCATAAGTTACGATATTATCTAGATAAGTATAACCCAACTTACACAAATGAAGTGCCGCTGGTACTTGAACTCTGGTATTCTCATTAAATTTAGTATTACCCATATTCGTCCAACTTAATCAAAATTAATAATTTCACTCGCACTAACTTTTAGCAACTCGGAAATGCGTTTTAAGGTTGCCAAATCAGGTTGAGTGGTATTGGTACACCACTTTGAGACTGTGGTTTGATTAACGCCCAGCTGTTCTGCTAACCACTTATTGGTTTTCTTATGTTTAACCAACACAAGCTTTAGCTGATTTAAATCTTTCATACGGTCAATATATTGCTTATAATGCAAATATAAAGATTTTCAGCGATAGAGAATACATGTATAGTTTTCTTTAACAAGATATAACAATCAAATGGCAAAGAAAAAAGCATGGCTTCTCAAAAAAAGAGGGAGCCATGCTTTTTCGTATCTAAATATTTAATGTGTATTGCTTATCTTACTTTGCCTCTGCATTAGCATCAGTCATTGTGCCTTCAATATAGAGGCGAACCATACTGGGGTCGCCATTGGTACGCACCGTAACGGTTTTCTTGAAATGGCCGGGATAAAGACCTTTGCCCTTGTACGTTACCTTTATCTCGCCCTTCTCGCCAGGGCGTATAGGTGCCTTTGTATACTGCGGGATGGTGCAACCACAGCTTCCCACTGCCTGATTGATTACGAGCGGAGCACTGCCCACATTGGTGAATGTAAACACACACTTCTGTGTAGACTCGTTCTCAGAGAATGTTCCAAAATTATGTACTGTCGTGTCAAACTTTATCTCGGCGACATTACTTTTCTGTGCCATTGCAAAGCCAATATGGCCCAACAACAGAAAGGCAATAAATAGAAACTTTTTCATAATATTACGTTTTATTGCTTGCAAAGTTAGTAAATCTATTTGCATACCACGCGCATCAAGCGTCATTTTTAACTTAATTAAGACATTTGGTAGCAATATCACCACTTTTAACGC
>CAKQFW010000208.1 GCA_934230965.1 uncultured Prevotella sp. | reverse complement strand
GCCAATAATATTTACCAATCCCTCATTAACAATGTCGGCAATCTGCACTGCCATACTGTCGGGCGTTTCGTCATATTGTCCAAGCGAGTTGGGCAATCCTGCATTTGGATAAGCCGATACATAATAGGGTGCCATAGCAGACAAATCGCGCAAAAAGGGTGTCATTTGACTGGCGCCAAACGAACAGTTCAAGCCCACCGAAAAGATAGGATACTGACTGATACTGGCAAGAAATGCACCCAATGTTTGTCCGCTTAAAGTACGACCTGCCAAATCGCTAATAGTGACTGATACCATGATGGGCAAATCAACGCCACGTTTTTCCATTACTTGGATCGAAGCATCAATTGCCGCTTTCACGTTCAATGTATCAAAAACAGTTTCAAGCAACAGAACATCTACCCCACCCTCAATAAGAGCGTCTATTTGCTCAATATATGCTTTAAGCAATGTATCATAATCCATGTCGCGAGCAGCAGGATCATTCACATCAGGCGACATTGAGCACGTTTTGTTCGTAGGGCCTACGCTACCACATACAAAGCGCGGGTGCTCAGGTGTGCTATATGCTTCGGCACACTTTTTCGCTAATCGTGCTCCCTCAAACGCCATCTCTCTACTAAAATCTTCTAAATGATAGTCGGCTTGAGAGATGCGTTGCGAGCTAAATGTATTAGTTGTTATCAGATCAGCCCCTGCCCGCAGATACTTATAATGTATGTCTTCAATCACATCAGGACGCGTGATGTTTAGCATGTCGTTATTGCCTTTCAACATGCCCGACGCATTTCTGAAGCGATAGCCTCTGAAATCGTCTTCCTCTAACTGATATTGTTGTATCATGGTTCCGATAGCACCATCAAGAACCAATACTCTTTGTTTTATTATCTCCCTAATATCTGTCATCTTTATCACGGCTGTCATTATAAACGCGTTGTGGGGCTACAACTCATTATGATGTATTAATAATGCTTGATGGCTCTATCCATCTCTCTTCTGTCTTCCTTTTCTTTTAGTGTCTGACGTTTATCAAACTCTTTTTTACCCTTTGCCAGTGCGATGTCTATTTTTGCGCGTCCATGTTTATCTATAAAGATAAGTGTAGGCACAATAGTGTAGCCCACCTGTTTTGTAGCTTCCTGCAGGCGGTATATCTCGCGTTTGTTCAACAACAATTTACGATCGCGCTTAGCCTCATGATTATTATACGAACCATAAAAGTAAGGCGACACATTCATTCCCTTCACCCATATTTCGCCATTGTTTATATAGCAAAAGGCATCTACAAGGCTGGCTTTACCCATGCGTATCGACTTTATCTCGGTACCCGTCAATACGATACCTGCAGTATAGGTGTCGATAAAGAAAAACTCGAACGAGGCTTTCTTATTTCTTATCTGTACCGGACTTTTCTTCCGCAACAACACTTCTTCGTTGTTCATATTTTTTCTTTTTCTACTTCCGCTTACCCCTATTGAGGGCACTTGCTCGAGCAAGAACTAACATCTTAGTGTAAACGGTTACATTATTTTTCAATGATGGCAAACTGGTCTATGTGCTCATCTATATAGTAAGCAACCTGAGCGGTCCATTGTTCTTCGTTGACGACAAAATCGTCATCATAATCGTCAAACTCGGGCATCTGTTCAAACAGTGCCATAAACTCATCGTCATCACAATCTATCTCAATACGCTCGCGATATTTCTTATATAAAGGTATCACCTTGCGTATATGGCGAGCCAGCTCTACCAGCCCCCATTCTTTCATTGCACGCGCAAAGGGGTTCATAAAGATAAAGCCGCCATAGCCATTGTGTATAAGCTGTATATAGCCTCCATTCATCACCTCGTCGCGCAAGATATTATAGCCCAAAAGGGTTATTTGGTCGGCACTTAATCGAGGCATCGTTTCGGCCGTCAATTCGCCACCCACCAGGTCGAGTGTATGTTTCACAAAAACATCAACAAAGGCATCCATTCCCTCTTCTGATGCTTTCTGCAGTTCGATATCTTTAATAATTACTTTTTCCATTGTTCTTTCTATTATCGTTATTGGAACAGATGCGCCATTTTGGTGGCCACCCATTTGCGTTATGAAGCATACGCCACTAATCTTTGCAAAGGTACAACAAAAAAATAAATTCTTATCGGTAATAATGAAAAATGAGGTTAAAGAGTGAAAAAGAATACCTAAAGATAGGTATATTTCAAGAGAAAATAGTAACTTTGCAAGTAGAAATATAGTATTTTATTATTCATTATTTAATAAAAGTAAAGGAATATGACTTATTCTAACGAAGTCAACAACATGTGCGTTGTTGCAAAAGGTCCTAATCACGGACCCGCCCCCATTCCTGAAGAGGGTAAATGGATTCAGGCCAAGGAGATCAAAGACATCTCTGGTTATACCCACGGTGTGGGTTGGTGTGCTCCTCAGCAGGGTGCTTGCAAGCTCTCTCTGAACATCAAAGAGGGTGTTATCCAGGAGTGCCTCGTCGAGACTATCGGTTGCACCGGTATGACTCACTCAGCTGCTATGGCATCTGAAATCCTCCCTGGCAAGACTATCCTTGAGGCTTTGAATACCGACTTGGTATGCGATGCTATCAACACAGCAATGCGCGAGCTCTTCCTTCAGATCGTTTACGGACGTTCACAGAGCGCTTTCTCTGAGGACGGTCTCGTTATCGGTGCTGGACTTGAGGACCTGGGCAAGGGCCTTCGCAGCCAGACAGGTACACTGTATGGCACAGTAGCTAAGGGCACACGTTACCTCGAGCTGACCGAGGGTTACATCACCAAGATGTTCCTTGACAAAGACAATCAGGTTTGCGGTTACGAGTATGTACACCTGGGCAAGATGATGGAAGCCATCAAGAACGGTATGGATGCCAACGAGGCTGTGAAGAAATTCACTGGCAGCTACGGCCGCACTACCGCCGAGCAGGGAATTGTTAAATCTATTGACCCACGTAAAGAATAAGGAGATACAGAAATGATAAGAAAAGTTCAATTCGAAAGTCAGGAGCGTCGCATCGAGCAGGTGCTGGCCGCTCTCAAAGAGAATGGTATCAACTCTATCGAAGAGGCCAATGAGATTTGCGAGAACGCAGGCGTAGATCCTTATCAGATGTGCGAAGACACACAGCGCATCTGCTTTGAAAATGCAAAGTGGGCATACGTTTGTGGTGCCGCTATCGCTATCAAGAAGGGTGTTAAGACAGCTGCCGACGCTGCTGAGGCTATCGGTATCGGTCTGCAGAGCTTCTGCATCCCTGGTTCTGTAGCCGATGACCGTAAGGTAGGTTTGGGTCACGGTAACCTCGCTGCTCGTTTGCTGCGTGAGGAGACTGAGTGCTTCGCTTTCCTCGCTGGTCACGAGTCATTCGCTGCTGCTGAGGGCGCTATCAAGATTGCTGAGATGGCAAACAAGGTTCGTAAGAACCCTCTGCGTGTTATCCTCAACGGTCTGGGCAAGGACGCTGCTCAGATTATCAGCCGTATCAATGGCTTCACATACGTTAAGACCGACTTCGACTACTATTCAGGCGAGTTGAAGATTGTTGACCGCATCGCTTACTCTGACGGCCCCCGTGCAAAGGTAAACTGCTACGGTGCTAACGATGTTCGCGAGGGTGTAGCTATCCTGTGGAACGAGAATGTTGACGTATCAATCACTGGTAACTCTACCAACCCCACCCGCTTCCAGCACCCCGTTGCTGGTACCTACAAGAAGGAGCGCGTGCTCGCTGGCAAGCCCTACTTCTCAGTAGCTTCAGGTGGTGGTACAGGCCGTACCTTGCACCCCGATAATATGGCTGCAGGTCCCGCTTCTTACGGTATGACTGATACTCTCGGCCGTATGCACTCTGACGCTCAGTTCGCAGGTTCTTCTTCAGTTCCTGCTCACGTAGAGATGATGGGCTTCCT
>CAKQFW010000207.1 GCA_934230965.1 uncultured Prevotella sp. | reverse complement strand
ATTCTCGACCGTGCCAACTATTGCATCCGCATGAACAAAGACATTATATTCAAACCAGCGGGTTATTATTATATTGTTGATTAAGAGGAGATAATAACCAATCAATAAAGATTGATTGGTATAATAACTCTATCAATCAAGAATACCGCATGTACGAAACGTCCTCGAAAAGAACCAACGATAAATAATAAAGTATGTCTCTTTTTTCGAGGACGTTTCCAGTTTATAAAAAGATATTACAGCACGCGAATTACGCGGATGCCAGTCATTGACGGATGCTTCTTACTATAGCGATACAGCGTTTCTTTATCATCTATCACCTTATGTGCAAGCGATGATGCATTGAGAAGATGCAATCCATCTTTATGCCAAATAGCGTAACCCACATGCGAGATATCCAGTCCTGCTTTGTTAGTAGTAAGTGCTATGATATCGCCATCTTTCACGCCCTGGCGTAGCGCCTTCACGTTCTTGAGCATTTTGCTGGGAATAAACTTGAATTTCTTACCACTCACAGCCTTCTCAGCCTTTCCTATTTTTTCAATAAAGGCTTTATTATTCTTCAACATAGGATAATTGGCCGTGTGCTTTGTCATAAAATTCACCATCACGGTTTGTGTGGCGCTATAAGGCGGAACAGGGCCTTGCACCTCTTTTACAAAACCTTTCTCAGTATTGCTCATTATCCATGAAGAGAAATAGTGAAGACGTGTAGGGTACGACACCACGCCCTTATCATAGCGTACCAAGCGTAGGTAGTGACAAAAATCTTTGAACTTCAGCTGATTGTTTTTCACACACAGATACATGGCCAGCACGTTTTCAACAAACGTTGTGCAATCAAGCTCGGTGCTGTTTATCTGAAGCTTTTCAGTTTTATTACGCTCAAGGGTTTGTGCTACATAGGGTATGCCCTCAAGGCGTTTACCGATAAAAAGAATGGTGTTTGTGCCTTTGGGCTGACGTGCGGCATCGTTAATAAGCTTTTCAACGCGCACGCTATCATTTTTTGTGTAAACAATGTCGGCAGCTTGTATAGGCAAGCCCACACACATCATCAAAAAGACAATGATACTTTTCAGATTTTTCATTTTACTTTTTTTAGGTTGATATTATTTTTACTGATTTCATCGAATATATTATTTTCATTCGGTTTCATCGAATTTATCGTTTATTTCGGTTTTATCGAATACTTTTCATACTATCTTATCGAATTATTGTTTTGCTCGATTTCATCGAATTAATCAAAATTCCGATTTCATCGCTATTAGCGTTTTCCAAAGTTCACGCCTACGTATATGTTTACGCTTCCAAAAATATTGTTGGTAGAAAAGCGTTTCTTGTTATAATTATACGAGTGAAGAATGGTGTTAGCTCCTACATACCATTTGTTATTGTTCCACACCACGCCAAAACGCCCCACACCATCGATGTTGAAATTGCGGATAGAGAAGTCGCGAAACGAGAACGCACTCTCCTCCACATCGCTAATGGTTTTCTTATAAGCCAAGGCTATTGATAGCGACGAGGCAAAAAGCCATCGTGGTGCAAACACAAAGTTGTAGCCATAGCCACCTGAAATAGAAATATCGGTATATTTTACCTTACCGCTCTCGCCTATCGGCCCAAGATTTGTATCAGCCACATCTTGTCCTAATCGGTCGGCTACAAGGTTTGTCATCTTTTCCCAATCCACCGAAAGGCTATGGCGAGTATAACCAATGCCCACCATTGGAGACCCACAACTACGTTTTTGCACGGTGCTTTGGCTAAAAGCTGCAGGGTAAGAAAACTTTTTATGATTGAAGATGTAATAGAGGTTGAAACCTACGATGCTAGCCGACACGCCATCATAAGACACGTTTTTCAAAGCCTTAGTATCAACATTTTCACCAAGATAGGCCTTACGTATACGAAAATCGTCGCCCGTATGTCGATAGAACAAGTCAACACCTATCTGCGAACTATACAGGCTAAGGTCAAACTCTTTTTTCTTATTATCAGAGCTGAGGTGGTTAAGGTCAATGGTGTAACCCAAGAATATCCAGCGCCACCCTACATAAGGCCCTAACTTGATAGAGGGTTTTGGCGAGAACGTAAAGCTGTTACCATTATCGGTGGTCAAACGATACATCTCGTAGGTGTTAGTGTTTTGCAGCATCACCGTATAATTATAGTGCTGCGGCTCAACATAATTAGTATCTACTCGGCTGAAATCTTTCACAAACTCGTACAAGCGGTGTCCCAAGCGCTTAAAAGCGCCTGGTTTAGCTTGCACGGCTTCGTTCTGTATGCTGTCAACATGCTCTTCAACCGTTTGCGATACAGCGGTTTGTGAAGTAAGCAGCATGAACGGCAACAACGAGAGCGTTTTTATGTCAACACATTTCAGCATCAATACTATTATAGTTTTCCTAAGATACGATCCATTACCCAGTTAACGGGCGTAGCGCTCACACTGGTGCAATCGCACACGCCTATGCCCTGAAGGTCTTCGATAACCGACTTGATGATGGGCAACTGCACATAGGGCGGATTGGGTACCACAATGCTCGTGGTGCCCTCAGATGTGATAAGGCGAATGGGGCTATACGTATAAACCGAAAAGCTGAGCGAGCCACGTTCACCAATAATCTCAATACAGTCGTCTTTAGCACTTTGATGGCCCACAAAGCACCATGAGCCACTGCCAGGCAGTCCGTTTTCAAACAAGAAGCAAGCGCTGATTGAATCTTCTGCCTTATACAGATGGGCACGGTTAGCACAATAGCCATGAGCCTTTACAATGACGCCAAAGAGCTCTTGTATAAGGTCGAGCTGATGTGGAGCGAGGTCATAGAAATAGCCACCGCCAGCAATATCGGGCTGTAAGCGCCAAGGCAGACATCCACGACTGTTATAATCGAGGTCGCGCGGCGGCACAGAAAAGCGTATCTGCACATTGGTAACTTGGCCTATCGTGCCATCATTAATAATTTGTTTTACCTTTTGAAAGTAAGGCAGATAGCGACGATAATAGGCTACGAAGCACGGCACCCCTGTCTGCTCACTGATACGGTTGATACGGGCACAGTCGTCGTAGCTGGCAGCCAGAGGCTTCTCTACATACACAGGCTTGCCCGCTTTCATGGCCATGATGGCAAAGGTGGCGTGGCTTGATGGTGGCGTAGCAATATAGATAGCATTTACATTGGGGTCGCTGATAAGCATTTGAGGGTCAGTATACCATTTTGGTATATTATGACGCTTAGCATACGACTTTGCTTTCTCTGCATTACGGCTCATCACGGCTTCTACGCTCGAGCCCTCTACCTCAGCAAAGGCCGGTCCCGACTTTTTCTCGGTTACCTCGCCACAGCCTATAAAACCCCATTTTATCTGTTTCATTATTTCTTTTCCCTCTTTCGTTCAATACTAAATGCGTGTCACTTGCTTTACGCCCTTTACTGTGCGCAACTTTCTAAGTAGCGCCTCAAGTTTTGAGGTATCGTCAAGTTGCACGGTAATGTTTCCACGGAACAAGCCATCGTTACTATCAATATTGATAGAACGCATCTCTATCTTATCTTCTTTCATGATGATGCTGGTAATGTTGTTCACAATACCAATATCATCGTTGCCCACAATGCGTAGTGTGGTTGAGTATTGCGAAGCACCCTTTCCGCTCCAGCGAGCCTTTACGATGCGGTAGCCAAAACGCTTGCGCAGTTCAGGAGCGTTAGGGCAATTTTCACAGTGTATCTTTATGCCACCACTTACAGTAACGAAGCCAAAAACGGGGTCGCCATAGATAGGATGACAGCATTTGGCCAAAGAATAGTCTACCCCCTTAAGGTTACGATCAATAACCAGCACATCGTCGCCAGCCTTGGTCTTATTCATCTCTGGCCCCTCATAATTAAACTCTTCTGCCGAGCGAGGCGTGTTGGCAGCGGGCGACTGTTCATGGT
>CAKQFW010000206.1 GCA_934230965.1 uncultured Prevotella sp. | reverse complement strand
GTGATGTTGCGCCCTATGTTTGTGGTTTATCATTCGTTGGCCGTGCTCTTCGGACTGGGCGTATTGTCAATGTTGGCGGGCAATCTTGAGGTGGTAACCCGAAACGTATCGTATGCTTGGACCTTTGTGTTGCGGCTGGCAGCTGGCGTTTATGCTGTGCTGTGGCTCTACCACCTTATACGCATCTGGCGCACCGATACCGACGATGCTCCCACCGTCGATATGGGCAGCATTGCTACGTGGCGCGAGATGATGCATACGTTGCGATTGTTCTTTGGCAAAAAGTCGGTAACCATTGGCCCCGTCTTTTTCCTTCTTTATCTTCTTCCGCAAGGCTTCACGGCTATGGTGATGTCGTTGTTCCTTATCGACTCGGCTCATCGTGGTGGCTTGGGCCTCTCGCCGCAAGAGTATGCACTCACTCAGGGCACCGTAGGCGTGATTGGTATGTCGGTGGGTAGCCTTTTATGTATACGCTTGCTGAAACGTTACCGCACAGCCAAAAGCATTATACCCATGTCGTTTGCCAATTTGTTGCCTGCCTTGATGGGGATGGCGCTTAGCCACTTGGCGTCGGCATCGTTGCTGGCCGTAAATGTGTGTATGTTTGTGGGCAATATGGGTTTAGGGTTTGCCATTACCGCCTGTGTCAGTTTCTTAGCTTACTACAGTTGTGGTAAGTATAAGCATGTGTTTTATTCTATCGGCATAGCCCTGTTCTTTTTCTCATGCGCTGCGTCGAGCATCTATTCGGGTGCTATGCAGCGTTATTATGGTTATCCTGTTTACTTCGTTTTGGCCTTTGCTTTCAGCTTCGTTTCAGTTATCGTTGCTGTTGTTTTGAAGCGCATTTGCTTTCGTCGAAACTAATTAATTATTGACACAAGCTCTTAAAATAACTGTAATGTGTTTGACATACGCTACTCATAATTTTGTTTGAATAGTTTTACCAGACAGCAAAATAAAAAATATCAAAATAGAAAAAGCCCATTGGCAAGAATGTTGCAAAAGCAAACAATGCCAATGGGCTTTTTGTGTTAATCGATAAACCAACGAGTGTTAATCGATAAACCGACGAGTGATGTCAGTATATTTGTCGATACGGCGGTCGCGCAAGAAGGGCCACCAGCGGCGCACCTGCTCGCTGTGGTCGAGGTCAACCTCAATGATGGCGCTGGTTTCGTCGTGTTCAGGCGCGCGATATAGCATTTCGCCTTGCGGACCTACCACCATGCTGCTGCCCCAAAACTCGATGCCGTTTGTTTGTGCCGAGGGGTCGGGCTCATGGCCTACACGGTTTACACTTACTACAGGCAAACCATTGGCCACGGCATGACCACGTTGCACGGTGGTCCATGCCTCGCGCTGGCGCTGTTGCTCTTCAGGTGTGTCGCTGCTCTCATAGCCTATGGCGGTGGGGTAGATGAGCAGGTCGGCCCCTTGCAGCGCCATCAGTCGTGCTGCCTCGGGGTACCACTGGTCCCAGCATACCAGCACGCCCAGTCGGCCCACGCTGGTTTGTATGGGGTTGAAGCCCAGATCGCCTGGTGTGAAGTAGAACTTCTCATAGTAGGCGGGGTCGTCAGGAATGTGCATCTTACGATATTTGCCCGCAATGGTTCCATCTTTTTCCATCACTACGGCCGTGTTATGATACAGCCCAGGAGCACGTTTCTCAAACAGCGATGTTACTATTACCACGCCATACTGCTTGGCCAGTTTACCGTAGAAGTCGGTCGAAGGTCCGGGTATGGGTTCTGCCAAATCAAAGTTGTCAACGCTTTCCACTTGGCAGAAGTATAGCGCGTTGTGCAGCTCTTGCAGAACAATGAGCTGTGCCCCCTGTTGTGCCAGTTGGGCAATGCCTTCTGCCAGTCGGCGCATATTGTCTGAGCAGTCGGCGGTGTTGTGCTGTTGCAGCAGTCCTATACGTAGTGTTCTCATATCTTATATATTATTTATTTTAAGCAAATGTCTTCATAATAATTATCTCCTATCTTCGATGTCTGGTGAGTAGGAGATAGAGATTCTGGGTTGTTTCTCTTGTAATCGTCATATACAAATTCACCGATTGGCAGTAGCCATACAACGAATAACGCCCCGAACGACAATCGCTCAAGTTTTGAACAGGAACGTTCGTGAGGGACATCAAGCAACGTCCAGGCTGTGGCTCCATATTTCTTCAGTTGCATGACAAGCCATGTCAAAAATGCACATAACGTATTAAGAATTACAGAGTAAACGAGGCTGACTGCAAGAAGCAACAAGTTACTGGAATGAGTTTCTTCAGTCTGTTCCATTGCTATTATGAATAAGAAAAATAAATAGAACATCATTGTCCAGGCAAACACGCCTCCCGTCCATGTGTACCAGAATGCATCTTTTTTATTTCTGACAACAAACTGGTACATATAGTACATAAAATACATTGAACAGAACAATTCTACAAGTCCAAACGTCCAACTAAAGAAAAAGGTGATCTTTATACAAGAATAGGAAACAAGGATGACAAAAAGGAAAACCAATGACAAGACGGCATTGACCACAGGATTTCTTTTCTGATAGGTACTGGTAAAGCATCGTCTTATATTGTGTAGTCTTTGCCTTATTCCATTACAAGCTCCTTTCCCCTTATTGCTGGTACGGTTGTCGCAAACTTTTTCCTCTTTTGGAAGTTCATACCCCACCACCGTTACGAGCTCTTCTTCAGAGACGCCGTTTTCGTTGATTATTGTATCTTCTGTCATATTACATTCCGTTTTGATTGTTTAATATCTTGTTTATTCCTTCCCAGTCTATCTTCTCCGGATTTATCAGTTGGAGTGGAAAATCTTCGTCATCCACAATAATCTGCCGGCTATCTTGGTCCAAGGTGATAGTTGCCAACGAGCTGCACATGCCCGACAATCCTTTCTTGAATTGTATCTTGTCTGGAGCTATCACTTTATATGTAAACGTGGTCGTATCAGTGCGAGCCTCCAGGCTACAGTCAGGGTCGCCACATTCTGATGTATCATGCCATGACTCAAACAGGTAAAAACCTGTACCATTGCTCAAAAATTTATAATGTTCTATCTCACCGTAATGATTCGCCCCTTGATTTGCTTCTTGCAGTTCAAATACATAATTGCCAATATTGTTATAATAAGCCGTTTTTGCATCCTTAGGCTTTTCCATAAGGTTTGAGGCGACATACCCTGTAAGAACCATTGCCACCATGACAATAACAGTCAGCAAGAATCCTTTCTTCCTACGTTTCCTTTCTTCAGCGTTAAGTTCATAGATAAAATCCATGACAGACTGGTACCGTTTGTCAGGCGATGGCTGCATGGCTTTCTCTATGACATATTTTATATTTTGCGGCAAAGCATCTTCGTCCAACTTTTGTGACAGAAGCAACGGATTTGCTTTATACACATTAGCAGGGAGAGGCGTCTCTCCTGTAATCAGTTTATAAAACAGGGCGCCCAGTGCATACACATCTATTGTCGCTTTGAAGTTGTCCCGTCTGTTTCTGAATTCTGACTGTTCTACAGGGGCGTATCCTTTGGTTCCAAGTCCGATTGGCAAGTCTGTTCCCGATGTTCCTTTTTCTGAGAAATAACGGCTCAGTCCAAAATCTATTATGAATATTTGTCCGTCAGACGAACGTCTCATCACATTGCCAGGTTTAAGGTCAAGATGTAGCATGTGCCGCGACTCATGCATATAGCTCAAGCCATAAGCTATTTTTGTAGTGATACTCACGGCCTCGTCAATGCTAATGTTCTTACATTTAATGTAAGTGTTCAAATTCTCTCCCTCAACATAATCCATTGTATAATACACCGTGCCGTTCGTTTCAAATATTTCATGCGCCTTGATGATGTTCGGATGATTCAATATCATCAGGTTCTTTGCTTCTTCTATGAACTCGGCCTTACATTGCTCAATAGAAATTGTATCAGAAAGCGTGGAGACATTGCC
>CAKQFW010000205.1 GCA_934230965.1 uncultured Prevotella sp. | reverse complement strand
AGGTGGGACTCGAACCCACGACATTCAGAACCACAATCTGACGCTCTAACCAACTGAACTACGGCCACCGTGTTAGCGCTTATGTTTTTTTAGCGAGTGCAAAGGTACGGCATTTATTTGAAATGACCAAATAAAATGCCGTTTTTTTTATCTTTTCCTTTACTTTTTCTTTATTTTGCGGGCTGTGCAGGAGCCTGAGGGGCTGCGGGAGCCTGTTCAGCACCAGCTGCGGGAGCTTGCTGTGCACCAGCTGCGTTCTGCTGAGCACCAGCTGCAGGAGCCTGCTGACTTGCACCAAAACCAGGAGCATTGTTGGGGTTTGTTGTCTGTGTTTCAGTAGCGGCCTTCTCCATTACGCTTTGGTTGTCGGTAGAAGTGGGTGCTGTGTAAGCGCAGATAACGCTGATAATAACCATGGCAGCGGCAAGACCCCATGTGGTTTTCTCAACCACGTCGGTAGTTTTGCGTACACCCATGATAGAGTTTGATGAAGAGAAGTTTGAAGCCAATCCTCCACCTTTTGATTCCTGGATGAGCACGATGCCAATCATCAGCAGTGCTACAATCACTATCAGAATGACGAATAATGTGTAAATCATTTTTTGTTATTTATTTTATTATTATTTTATTGTTAATTTCGTCTTTATTTCTTGCTGTTTGCTTCGTCGTTGACGATCAGTTTTTCTAAAAATCTGATTTGGTCTGCAAAGTAAGCATTTTTTTTTGGATAATTCAAATTTAATCGTTGAATAATTTCAAGAGCCTTTGAATATCTGCCCTGTTTGATGTAAATTTTGGCCAAAGTCTCGGTAAAGAAGCCATCATCGCCGTTTGCAGCGCCATTATTGTTGTCTTCAATCTGTGGTACAAATTCGGGCGTTTCTTTCAGCGTAATCTTTCCGCCATCGTTGTTGATAAAGTTGTCGATGAGGCTCTGACCTTTCATTTGCGGAGCGTTTTCTTGCTCCTCGTTCTTCTCTTCTTCGGTCTCACTATCAAGCAGAAAGGCCACATAGTCGACGGCAGCGTCGGCGGGTGTGGGCTTACGCCTTTTGGTTTCGGGCTTTTGGTCGGCAGGTATCTGGTCAAGAAAGTTGTCGATGAGCGACAGCGTTCGGCTTTCGCCCCCTGTTTTCTCGGTGCTGGCGGACTGTGGCTGTCGGGCGTCGTGCTCGGCGGGTGCCAGCCCATAGTGCACGGCCTCTACCATCTCAAACAGCTTTTCGCGGTTGGTAATGTATATGGCGGCGCGTCGCAGCTCTTCGTCAAACGACGAGTCGTGCAGCAGATACAGGTTTTTCAGCATCAGCAGCCGTGCCGTTTGGTAGTAAGGATAGAGCGCAACCATGTTACGGAGATCGTACAGGGTCTCCTTATCCATCGTTTCAGGGTGGTTGATAAGTTGCGTCAAGTCCATTACTCTTTATATATATAAATAGGTGTATTACCAGTTGGCCACGGTGGCGTTAAAAATCTGTTCGGTAAGGTCTTTAACCATCTGCGTTACCAGTTCTTCTTGAACCGCGTTCAGGCTTTGTGTCGTTTCATACGATTTTGTTGCCGTAAACGAGCGTTCAAAGTCTTCATTATGGTTCGTGTTATTGGTAAAGCGCACGTTCACCGTGATTGACAGTTCGGTTTGAGCCGAATGGCCTTCGCTCGATACCGACTTGTTGCGCTGTGTATATTGCGTTATTTCGCCTTCAATCTTCAGGTCGCCGTTACGTCGCACCTGCGATAGGCGCGTGTGGTTAGCAAAGATATCTTTCAGCTGGTTGTTGAACATAGGGCCCATAGGTCCCCATACATAGCTTGAGCGAATGGGGAAATCGGCTATCTGTATGGTCTTTGTCTTGCTGTAGTCGATGCTGGCACCGTTAAACTTATACGATACCGAGCACGCCACGGCGCACCAGCAAAGCACCATTGCCAGCATAGCGGTGTGTGCACGATGGCTACATCGTGCTACGGCGTGTAGCTTATGTTGAAAAAACTTATTTGTCCAAGCCATATTGTTTAATTCGTCTATACAGCGTGCGGTCAGAAATGCCCAACTCTTTGGCTGCCTTCTTACGGTTGCCGCCGTTGCGGTCAAGGGCGCGCTCTACCAGTTGGCGTCCCAGGTCGTTCAGGTTCAGGCTGTCGGTGTCTTTTATCTCTTCGGCCTCTACCTCTTCAATACGAGGGCTGCGCATGGGGGCTGCGGGCGGATAGTTGGCCGGGGCCAAAGCATGATAGGGTTGCGCGTAGGCATCAACGGGTGCCTCGGTCTTTTGCTCGTTCATTTGCTTGCGCATATCGTTCATCTCGCGTCGCATTTCTGATACGTTGCCGCGCAGCTCATACAATATTTTATATAGCAGCTCGCGCTCGTTTTCATACGAGTGGTTGCCCTGGTTTGGTATCATGGCCAGCTGTGTGCTCTCGGGGTCTTCGGGTATAAACTGTCGCAGCCCGTTAGCATCAATCTCACGCTTTTCGCTCAGTACCGATATCTGTTCAGTAATGTTTTTTAGCTGTCGTACGTTGCCTGGCCACTTATATTTTAGCAGTAGGCGCTTGGCATCGTCGGTAAGGGTGATGCGCGGAATGTTATATTTCTCGGCCATCTGCATGGTGAACAGGCGAAACAGCAACAGTATGTCGTCGCCACGGTCGCGCAGGGCGGGCATCTTTACGGGTATGGTGTTTAAGCGATAGTAAAGGTCTTCGCGAAAGCGCCCCTCGCTCACTGCCTTCTGCATATTTACGTTGGTGGCGGCCACAATGCGCACGTCGGTCTTCATTATTTTTTGTCCGCCCACACGTATATATTCGCCAGTTTCAAGCACACGCAGCAGGCGCGCTTGGGTGGCTAAGGGCAGCTCGCCCACCTCGTCAAGAAAGATGGTGCCCTTGTTGGCGGTGCCAAAGTAGCCCTCGCTCTCGCCTATGGCGCCTGTAAACGAGCCCTTTTCGTGTCCGAACAGTTCGCTGTCGATGGTGCCTTCAGGAATAGAGCCACAGTTGATGGCAAAATATTTCTCGCGGCGTCGGGGCGAGTTATCATGAATGATGCGCGGAATGATTTCCTTGCCTACGCCGCTCTCGCCGATAATAAGCACAGAGAGGTCGGTGGGTGCTACCTGTAAGGCCACATCCAAGGCACGGTTCAAGCCATCGCTGTTACCAACGATGTTGTAACGCTGTTTTATTTTCTGTAATTCAGAGGTGTTCATTGGAGTACAAAGTTACTCATTTTATCTGACAAAATGGCAGATGCCCCATATTTTTTTGTTTTTTTGTTTTTTTTGAACCATGATGACCTTGTTCTTCTCGCCGCCTTTTCTTACTTTTGCACAACAAGATATTGCAATGCGGGCTTGGGCTTTCAGCTCGTTGTAGCCTCATAATATGTGAAACAAAAATGAACCCTACCATTATGAAAATTCTTAAACCCATCTTGGCCGTCATGTTGTTGGCGTGTCTGTTACATTTGCCTTATGGCTATTATATGTTGCTGCGTTTTGTAGCAATGGTGGTGTTTGCCGTTTTAGCGATACAATATAATAAGGTGAAAAACGATGCGCTCACCGTTACCTTTGGTGCCCTGGCCTTGCTGTTTCAGCCCTTCATAAAAATAGCGTTGGGCCGAGCCATGCGGAACATTGTTGATGTGGCGGCCGCCATCTTGCTGTTAGTGTTGTGGGGAAGAGAAACGTTTTGTAAGGAAAAATAAGCGCTAAACTATTGATTGCGAATATGATACGTGAGCGATAATGTCGTAATGACGAGCTGAATGCAAGGCTTTAATCAGTTGAACGCAAGGCTTTAATTAGCTGAAAATATTGCGATTTTTCGACGAAAGCCTTGAGAAAGTTGTCTCACACCGACCGTTCCACATGTTCATAACGGTCGATATGAACACGCGCATCGACCGTTATGAACACGCGTATCGACCGTTACGAGACAACTTCTCAATGCTTTCGCCCGATTTTCTCAATGGTTTCGCTCGATT
>CAKQFW010000204.1 GCA_934230965.1 uncultured Prevotella sp. | reverse complement strand
AGACGAGAGCAACGACCCCGCGCTGTCCACTACCGACATTAAAGGCAAAGCCTTCGACATAGGTGCTGGCCTATACTACACCCACGGCCCATGGTATGCAGGCATTTCGGCCACACACCTCACAGCGCCGCTGGTGCGCATGGGCGAGAAGAACGAGCTACAGATTGACCCCACCTATTATATAACAGGTGGCTACGACATAAAGCTGCGCAACCCCTACCTCACCATCAAGACATCGGCCTTAGGCAGAACCGATGGGGTGGCATGGCGCGCCGATGTTACAGGCCGACTGGTTTACACCAACGAGAAGCGGGTGATGTATGCCGGATTGGGCTACAGCCCTACCAACTCGGTGACACTGCTCATAGGCGGACGCGTGCATGGCGTGATGCTGGGCTACAGCTACGAGTGTTACACATCGGCCATCAACCCAGGCAATGGCAGCCACGAGCTGTTCATAGGTTACCAAATGGACCTGAACATGACAAAGAAAGGAAAGAATAAACATAAAAGCGTAAGAATACTTTAACATCATGATGAAAATAAGAATAGTACCCTTGCTGATGGCGGCTATCATTGCCCTGACCGTCAGCGCTTGCTTCGGCGGAAAAGCCGCGTCAGGTTCGGGCCGAGGCGGCGAACTGGTAGGCGTGGGCGGCGGCCGAGGTTTCAGCGAGCCCACTCCCTTCGGCATGACCAAGGTGAGCCGTGGCTTCTTGCACATGGGTCTTCAGAAAGAAGACAGCCTGTGGGGCATGAAGACGCCGAAGAAAGACATCTCGGTAGACGGTTTTTGGATGGACGAGACCGAGGTAACCAACTCAAAATACAAGCAGTTTGTGTTCTGGGTGCGCGACAGTATTCTGCGCACACGTATGGCCGACCCATCGTATGGTGGCGACGAAACCTACATGATAACCGAAGATAAGAATGGCGACCCCGTAACACCTCATCTAAACTGGAAGAAGCAGCTGCCACGCAAACCCAACGAAGACGAGCAGCGCGCCATAGAGAGCCTATACATCACTAACCCCGTAACGGGCGAGAAGATGCTCGACTATCGTCAGCTAAACTACCGCTACGAGGTGTACGACTATACCACAGCAGCGCTGCGCCGCAACCGCCTGAACCCCAGCGAGCGCAACCTGAACACCGACGTTACCATCGACCCCAACGAGGTGGTGATGATATCGAAAGATACCGCATACATTGACGACGAAGGTCGTATTGTAAGACAAACCATCAATCGACCACTGTCGGGGCCATGGGACTTTCTTAACACCTACATCGTAAACGTATACCCCGACACCACGGTATGGGTGAACGACTTCCGCAACTCTGACAACGAGGCATATCTGCGCAACTACTTCTCAAACCCCACCTATAACGATTATCCGGTGGTGGGCGTAACATGGGAACAGGCCAACGCCTTCTGCGCTTGGCGCACCGACTATCTGCTGAAGGGCCTTGGCCCCGAGGCACGCTATGTGCAACGCTACCGTCTGCCCACCGAGGCCGAATGGGAGTATGCGGCTCGTGGCAAAGAGGGTACCGAGTTTCCCTGGGAAAATGAAGATGTGAAGAGCGGCGAGGGTTGCTTCTTTGCCAACTTTAAACCCGACCGTGGCAACTATACGCAAGACGGAAACCTCATCACATCAAAGGTGGGCATCTATAACGCCAACAGCAACGGACTGTATGACATGGCGGGCAACGTGGCCGAATGGACCAGCACCGTATATACCGATGCGGGCGTTGATGCCATGAACGATCTGAACCCACAACTGGAATATAAGGCGGCAAAGGAAGACCCCTACAGCCTGAAGAAGAAAAGCGTGCGCGGTGGATCGTGGAAAGACCCCGAATCGTTCATACGCTCGGCATGGCGCACATGGGAATATCAAAACCAGCCCCGCTCATACATTGGCTTCCGCTGCGTGCGCAGCCTCGCCAGTACGTCAAGTGTTAAACAGAAAAAAAGTAAGAAAAGATGACAAAGTATAGTAAGTTTAACGTGATATACCGTCTGCAAAAGTGGATGGACAGCGTGCCCGGACAGACCTTCCTCAACTATGCCTATAGCTGGGGTGCATCGGTCGTAATTCTTGGAACCCTCTTCAAGCTTACCCACCTTCCGGGCGCCAACTTCTGGCTGTTCTTAGGTATGGGCACTGAGGTGTTTGTGTTCTTCCTCTCGGCCTTCGACCGCCCCTTCGACAAGACGACCATTGGTATGGATCTGCCCACACACCTCGACGAAGACGAAGATAAAGAAGAAGAGCTGACTGGTGATAACGAACCCGCTAACACGGCAGCCACAACTACGGTGGCTGGCACCGTAAACATGGGCACCACGGTGATAGGTGGCGCACCCGCATCGGGCGCAACGATAGAAGGTGGCTCGGCTGTGGGCGGCACTATTATAATAGGTGGCAATGTGGGCACGGGCTCGCTGGAAGAGCAGCAACAGGCATCAAACGAGCTGGCCGACGCACAGAGCAACTATGTTGAAGAGCTGAAGAAGCTAACCGAGACGCTGCAAAAGGTATCGGAGCAGAGCGCCCGACTGACCCGCGACAGCGAGGAAATGGAGAACCTGAACCGCACACTCACTGGCATATGCAAGGTGTACGAGATGCAGCTTAAAGGTGCCAGCCAGCAGATTGGCACCATCGACCAGATTAACGACCAAAGCCGCCGCATGGCTCAGCAGATAGAACAGCTGAACAGCATCTATGCGCGCATGATTGAGGCTATGACCGTTAATATGAATTTAAAGGTTAAAGAATAAACAATGGCAATAAAGAAAAGACCGGTATCGCCACGCCAGAAGATGATCAACTTGATGTATGTCGTCCTCATGGCCATGCTCGCCCTCAACGTCTCGACCGAGGTGTTAGACGGTTTCTCGATTGTGGAAGAAAGCCTCAACCGAACTACCGCCAACTCGACAAAAGAGAACGAGAGCCTCTATGGTAACTTTGCCGAACAGATGAAAGCCAACCCGCAAAAGGTGAAGGCATGGTTTGACAAAGCTACTGAGGTGAAGCGCATGAGCGATTCGCTATACAACTATGCCCAAGAGCTGAAGGTGGCCATCGTGAAAGAGGCCGATGGCAAGGATGGCGATGTGCAAGCCGTAAAAGCCAAAGATAACCTTGAGGCAGCAAGCACCATTATGCTGGCGCCAGGGTCGGGACAGGGCGGAAAACTGTTTCGAGCCATCAACCACTTTCGCGAGCGCATACTAACCATGGTGAGCGACCCGCAACAAAAGGCTATCATTGCCAGCAACCTAACAACAAAGGTGCCGCACAACGCCAGCACACTGGGCAAAAACTGGCAAGAATATATGTTTGAAGATATGCCCGTGGCGGGCGCCATAACATTGCTCTCAAAGCTGCAAAGCGACGTGCGCTATGCCGAGGGCGAGGTGCTGCACACGCTGGTGGCCAATATCGACATGAAAGATATTCGTGTAAACAAGCTCAGCGCCTTCGTTATTCCTGAGTCGCGCACCGTTATCAGCGGCGACCTGTTCAAAGCGCAAATCGTAATGGCGGCTGTTGACACCACACAGCAGCCTGAGATATACGTGGGCGGACAACGCATCAACAGCAGCCAATACCAGTTTACGGCTGGCGGCGTGGGCGAGCATAGCTTTGGCGGATACATCACCATGCGCGATGGTAATGGCAACACCATTCGTCGCGATTTCACACAGAAGTATACCGTGGTAGGCCCCAGCGCTACCGTGTCGGCCGACCTGATGAACGTGCTGTATGCGGGCTACGACAACCCCGTAAGCATCTCTATCCCTGGCGTGCCCTTGAGCAGCGTGTCGGCTTCGATGGAGGGAGGCGGTTTTAAATCGATAGGCATGGGTAGATACATTGCTCGCCCCACAGCCGTGGGCAAGGATGTAACCATTAATGTGGCATCGAACGACAACGGACGCACACGACAGATGGGCAAGTACACCTTCCATGTGCGCAAGTTGCCCGACCCCACAGCCTACCT
>CAKQFW010000203.1 GCA_934230965.1 uncultured Prevotella sp. | reverse complement strand
CGTATGAGAACACCACGTTGCACCTGAACCGCTCGTTCTCGTTGAACAAGTGGAACACCCTCATCTTGCCCATCGACCTTACTTACGGACAGATGAAGAGCGCCTTTGGCGATGACGTGAAGTTGGCTAAGCTCTTTGAGCTTTCGGCTACCAGCATACGTTTCAAAACCATAGAGAATAAAAGCGACGATGAAGTGATGCTCCAGGCCTTCACACCTTATATTATTAAGCCTACCCAGGCGGCTAATGCAGAAACCGCTGCCTATACCACACCGCGCCTAAAGAAAACCCCTAACCAATATTGGCAGGCCAAAGGCGTGGGCGTAACCAATACTGAAGATGGCGTAACGCGTCACACCTCTGGCGAGGTAACAGTAAAGGCTGGCCATTATACCATAGATGGCGTAACCCTCGACCGCGAGGCTCTGAGAACGAACCTTGATGCCCACTGGGTGTCAACCACCACAGCCTCGGCAGACAAGATGGTGTGCAAGGGCACGATGGCCAAGACCTATTATGTGACGGAAGGCAATGGCTGCTTCTATACCGATAATGGCGCCAAGCGCGACGACTTGGCTGGCGACTACTTTATGAACAAAGGAGTTATGTATAAGGTGCCCACTACCAAACAGTATGGCTTAAAGGCCTTCCGCTGCTGGTTTGAGCTGACCAGCACTACCGATGCTACCTCTTCTACCACGGCACCCGCTAAAGATGTAACCCTGTTTATTGACGGTGTAAATACCGACGTTACAGGCATCGAAGGCATAACCCTCGACACCCAGCTCTCGGCTTCGGGCGTGTATAACCTCTATGGTCAGCGTCTGCGCCCCGGCACGTCGCTTGAAGGTCTGCCCAGTGGCATCTATATCGTGAATGGTAAAAAGGTTAAAAAATAATTGTAAACAAGAATAATAAGAATGAGAAAACAATATATATCGCCCACCACACAGGTTATTGTATTAGATAATTTGTGCACTTCGTTAAACTCAATCAGTATCATTAACGGTGCTACTAACAATACCGAAGAAACGTCTGATGTGCGCGAAGACGACGATAACAATATCTTTAACGTGGATAGCTGGGGTGGAGAATAAAGCCCCCTTTCCTCAAAGAAAACCAAAAAGGCCGACTTCACAGTCGGCCTTTTTTACTATACAATAACATTATGAATATTTTTTCTTATAGAAAAACATCGTGATGAGCGATGCTTTTGCTTGAAACAAAAAGACTCTTCTTTTTTCTGTTTGCAAAGGTAGCATGTTTCTCTGAGCGCTGCAATACCTAAAAATAGTGATTTACTAGCGCCTTATCGTTCTATTGTCCTCTTATTCAACATTTTTTCACTACCTTTGCAGCATGAATACAACAGTTTCTGAATTTGAAGTAATGGCACCTGTGGGCTCGCGCGAAAGCCTTGCCGCTGCCATACAGGCGGGTGCCGACTCGGTATATTTCGGCATCGGCCAGCTCAATATGCGGTCGCACTCGGCCAACCCCTTCACCATCGACGACCTGAAAGAGATTGCCGCCACCTGTCAAGAGCACGGCATGAAGTCGTACCTCACCGTCAACACTATTATCTATGGCGAAGACATCGACGCCATGCACCAGATTATTGATGCTGCTGCCGAGGCCCACATCACCGCCGTGATAGCCTCTGACGTGGCCGTAATGGTATACTGCCGCCAGCGTGGGGTAGAGGTTCACCTCAGCACCCAGCTGAATATCAGCAACATCGAGGCGCTGAAGTTCTATGCACAGTTTGCCGATGTTGCCGTGCTGGCTCGCGAGCTGAACATGGATCAGGTGGCCGAAATATATCGCCAGATAGTAGAGCAGAACGTGTGTGGCCCCAGCGGACAGCTGGTGCGCATCGAGATGTTCTGCCACGGAGCCCTGTGCATGGCCATTAGCGGCAAGTGCTATATGAGCTTGCAGAACACGGGCCGCAGCGCCAACCGCGGACAGTGCATGCAACTGTGCCGCCGCTCGTACACCGTGACCGACAACGAGACGGGCACCCAACTCGAGATTGACAACAAATATATTATGAGTCCGAAAGACCTGAAGACCATTCGCTTTATCGACCGCATGATGAAGTCCGGTGTGCGTGTGTTTAAGATTGAAGGTCGTGCTCGCGGACCCGAGTATGTATATAATGTGGTGCGTTGTTACAAAGAGGCCATTCAGGCTGTGGCCGATGGCACCTTTACCGATGCTCGCAAAGACGAGTGGGACGAGCGCTTGGCCGCCGTGTTCAACCGCGGCTTCTGGGATGGCTACTATCAGGGCCAGACCTTGGGCGAATGGAACAAAAACTATGGATCAAATGCCACCGAGCGCAAGGTGTATGTGGGCCGTGGCGTGAAATACTTTTCTAAGTTGGGCGTGGCCGAGTTTACCTGTGAGGCACACGAGTTTAGCGTGGGCGACCGCCTATTGGTAACAGGCCCCACAACAGGCGTGATGTATCTCACCTGCGACGAGATACGTGTCGACCTGAAGCCCGTACAGACGGCACCCAAAGGCACCCGCGTGTCGTTGCCCGTGCCCGACAAAATTCGCCCCAGCGACAAGCTCTTCCTCTTGCAGAAGAGTGAGGCGTAGTGGCTTGTAAAAATGACACATCAGTGGGCATTGGTTTTTATAAATCGGTCATTTAAAGGCATAAATTGGTCATGGCCACAATAGCAAAAATGTTACATCATGATATTTTAATATCAAAGTATGAAATGTTAAAATGTAACATATTATTGTGAAAACGTTTGTAAAAATCATGTCTAACGTACATTTTTTCCCAAGAAATGAACAAAAAAGGCAACAAAAGTAAAAATTGTTGCCCTTTTTATTTGCCCACTCAATAAAAAGAATTACCTTTGTGAGCAGTAAGACACGATGAAACATCCGTTCAACATTGACGTAGCTGTACTGATACTTTTCTTCAACCGTCCGCAACAGTTAGAACAAGTATTTGATGAGGTGCGGAAAGCGCGTCCCTCAAGGCTCTTCCTGTATCAGGATGGCCCACGGTCAGAACGCGACATGAAAGGCATCATGGCATGCCGAGAGATTGTCGACAACATCGACTGGGAGTGTGATGTGCAGCGCCTGTACCAAGAGCGCAACTATGGATGCGACCCATCAGAGTATATCTCGCAAAAGTGGGCCTTCTCAATGGCAGACAAATGTATCGTGCTGGAAGACGACGATGTGCCATCGCAATCGTTCTTTCCTTTCTGCAAGGAGCTGCTCGACCGCTACGAACATGATGAGCGTATCACGATGATAGCGGGCTTCAACAGCGACGAGGTGACGCCCGACGTTCCCGACGACTACTTCTTTACCACTGTCTTCTCAATATGGGGATGGGCATCGTGGCGACGCGTAGTAGACAAATGGGACGAGCACTACACCTTCCTTGACGACCCTTACGCCCTAAAGAAGCTGGAAGACGTGGTTCGACTGCGCCGCTATCGCTCCGACTTTCTCCCTATGTGTCGCGACCATCGCGCCTCGGGCAAAGCCTTTTACGAGAGCATCTTCTGGGCTTCAATGCTGCTGAACAACGGGCTGGCCATTATGCCCACACGCAATCTTGTGAACAACATGGGCGTTACGGCCGACAGCACACACTTCACCAGCAACCTCAACACCATACCCAAGCGCCTCAGGCAAATGTTTACCATGCAGCGCTTTGAGTTGGAGATGCCACTACGACATCCGCGATATGTTATCGAGAATGTGGCATACAAAGAGAGCGTGTACCGCACAAACGCCTGGGGGCATCCTTGGATAAAGGTTGCGCGGTCGGTGGAAGAGCTCATACGCAACCTGCGTTACGGCAATTTCCGCCTCATCGCCACCGCCTTCAGTAGGCGACTGGCAAAGCTCACAGGGCGCCACCGCCACGCGTAAGCAAGGCTCGGCTCCCCACTTATTAAGCATCATCTTTATACAATCAATACCTAATTCAATCGACTAATTACCTTTACTAAGATCAATTATTATCTTTTAGACAAT
>CAKQFW010000202.1 GCA_934230965.1 uncultured Prevotella sp. | reverse complement strand
ACTGACTGTGCGCGTTGCTCAGAGAGTGTTTGGTTCTTAGCAATGCTTTGCTCTGCAGTGCTATTTTTCCAGCCTTGGTTATCGGTGTGTCCATAGATATCTACGTGGCAATCTTGATTATTCTTCAAGATGTTATATAGCTTTGCTAAAGAGTTGATTGAAGTCTCATTCAGCGTTGAGCTACTTGTTGCAAACAAAATGCCAGAATCGAATGTTACACGCACAGCCTCAAATCCATTCGTATCTGTTACCTTATCAACCTTGGCGTTTTCTACCTTTGCAGCTTCTTCAGCCACTTTATCCATGTGGCGACCAATAATGGCTCCAGTTCCAGCGCCTACGGCACTTCCAATAGCAGCACCTACAGCAGTGTTACCAGCCAGTTTACCAATAATAGCGCCTAACACAGCGCCACCACCAGTTCCGATAAGGGCACCTGTGCCCTGTTTTGTGCTACAACTAAAAATTGTCAATAAGCACATAGCCAATGTGACTAATTTCATTTTTTTCATAAGTTTAAACCAATTTAAATTAAACGAAAAAATCCTATCTCTATCGTCTTTAAGTAATCCAGCAATGCTATTTCTGCAATATACAAATACCAAATTAGCAATTTCCCTTCTCAACGAAGGTAATTTGTAGTGCAAAGTTAATTGTTTTTTTATAATCTTGTAAGCAATCCAACATTTTTTTGTAAATTTGCAAATAAATTATCAATAAGTACCTGGTGTGAGTTTAAAACATCAGTATTCCGTCATAACAAGATATAAAAGAAGAAAATAAATACATCAAATGGCAAAAGAACTTAAAGATTTAACCAAACGTGCTGACAATTATAGTCAGTGGTATAACGATTTGGTGGTAAAAGCCGATTTGGCAGAACAGTCGGCAGTAAGAGGTTGTATGATTATCAAGCCTTACGGTTACGCAATTTGGGAAAAAATGCAGCATGAGCTCGACCGTATGTTCAAGGAGACAGGCGTACAGAACGCATATTTCCCAATGCTCATCCCAAAGTCGTTCTTAAGTCGCGAAGCCGAGCACGTTGAAGGTTTTGCAAAAGAATGTGCTGTGGTAACACATTATCGTCTGCGTGCCAAAGAAGACAAGAGTGGTGTAGAGGTTGATCCTGCAGCCAAACTGGATGAAGAACTTATCATCCGTCCCACATCTGAAACTATTATTTGGAATACATATAAAAACTGGATTCACTCATGGCGCGATCTTCCATTAATGTGTAACCAGTGGTGTAATGTTATGCGCTGGGAGATGCGCACTCGACCCTTCTTGCGTACATCTGAATTCCTATGGCAGGAAGGCCACACCGCACATGCCACTAAAGAAGAAGCAGAGAAAGAAGCACAGAAGATGTTACATGTTTATGCCGACTTTGCCGAAAAGTTTATGGCAGTGCCCGTAGTTCAGGGCGTAAAGAGTGCTACCGAACGTTTCGCAGGTGCTCTCGACACATATACAATTGAGGCGATGATGCAAGATGGTAAGGCACTTCAGAGTGGCACCAGCCATTTCTTGGGTCAGAACTTTGCTAAAGCCTTTGGCGTAACCTATCTAAACAAAGAAAATAAGCCCGAGTATGTATGGGCTACCTCTTGGGGCGTTTCTACCCGACTGATAGGTGCTCTCATTATGACCCACTCTGACGACAATGGCCTGGTATTGCCCCCGAAGTTGGCTCCTATCCAGGTAGTTATTATTCCTATTTCAAAGAACGACGAACAGCTGGGCGCTATTACTGAGGCTATGCAGCCCGTGATTGAGAAACTTCGTAAGGCTGGAATCAGTGTAAAATATGACGATGCTGACAACAAGCGTCCTGGCTTCAAATTTGCCGATTACGAGCTGAAAGGTGTTCCTGTACGCCTCGTAATGGGAGGACGTGACCTTGAGAACGGCACTGTAGAGTTGATGCGCCGCGATACACTTGAGAAAGAGACTTTACCATTAGAAGGTATTGCCGAACATGTTGAGAAGTTGCTCGACGACATTCAAGCTAATATCTTTGAGAAGGCTCGTAAATATCGTGACGAGCACATCTACGAGTGTGACAACTATGACGAGTTTAAAGAGCGCATTAAAGATGGTGGTTTCTTCTTGTGCCATTGGGACGGCACTGCCGAAACCGAGGCTAAGATTAAGGAAGAGACACAAGCAACCATACGTTGCGTTCCGTTCATGTTTGAACAGACACCAGGCATCGACATGGTGTCAGGCAAGCCGGCCAAACATCGTGTAATTATAGCTCGTAGTTATTAATATAATAAGGTGTAGAAGCGCACTACACGCTTCTATACCCATTACTTAATATTGCTATCAACTTATCATTTATTTACATATTAATCTTTACCAATGGATTGGATAATTAAATTATTTATAACGACTGACTCTGTCGCTCACATTGCCTTGCTCTATGCTGTGGTAATTTCCATCGGCATTCTGCTTGGTAAGATAAAGTTTGGCGGCATTTCGTTGGGCGTTACCTTCGTTCTGTTTGCAGGCATTGTGGCAGGCCATATTGGCTTTACCGCACCAGTAGACATTCTTAGTTTTATACAAGACTTCGGACTTATCTTGTTCGTTTTCTGTATCGGTTTACAGGTAGGCCCTGGTTTCTTCGAGAGTTTCAAGAAGGGCGGTGTAACCCTCAACTTGCTCTCAACAACCACAGTATTGTTAAATGTGGGCGTAATGTTTGCATGTTATTACCTATTCTTCGATACCAACGATAAGACCAACCTTCCTATGATGGTAGGTACATTGTACGGAGCTGTTACCAACACCCCTGGCTTAGGTGCTGCTAATGAAGCCCTTGAGTCGGTATGGAAAGCTGCCGATGGCACCATGCCGCAGATTGCCTCTGGTTATGCTTGCGCTTATCCATTAGGTGTGCTCGGTATCATCGGAGCGACCATTGCAGTGCGTTTTATCACCCGCACTAAGCTCGAAGAAGAAGAGGAAGTATTGAAAGAGGAAGAGGCTGAGAATCCTCAAGCCAAACCCCATCAGATGCATCTCAAGGTCAACAATACCTACTTGGCTGGTCGCACTGTAGCACAAATCAACGAGTTCCTAAACCGCGACGTTGTATTCTCACGTCTTCTGCATGAAGGAAAATTCACTATTCCCAATAGCAAAGATAAGTTTGAAATGGGTGACGAGGTGCTGGTAGTTTGTGCCGAGGCCGATGCCGAAGCCATTCAAGCTTTCATAGGTCCTGAAATTGACACGCCGTGGCAAGAAGACGAGAGCACCCAACCATTGGTGTCTCGACGCATTGTTATTACCAATTCATCAATGAATGGTAAAACACTTGGTAAGATGCACTTCTCAAGTGTTTACGGTGTTACTGTAACCCGTATTTCACGTCAGGGCATGGACGTATTTGCCTCACGCAACTACCGTTTCCAGGTAGGCGATAAAATTCTCGTTGTAGGACCTGAGGACAATGTAAACCGTATATCAGAAGTGATGGGCAACTCAGTGAAGCGTCTTGACACGCCAAACATTGCCACCATTTTTATAGGTATCATTATTGGTATTATCTTCGGTAGCATCCCCTTCGCCATCCCTGGTATGCCCGTTCCTATGAAGCTTGGTATTGCTGGTGGTCCGCTTATCATCGCCATCCTTATTGGACGCTTCGGCCATCGCATGAAGCTAAACACCTATACAACGACCTCTGCTAACATGATGTTGCGCGAGATTGGTCTTGTGCTCTTCCTTGCAAGTGTTGGTGTAAAGGCTGGTGCTCATTTCTGGGCAACAGTAGTACAGGGCGACGGATTAATGTATGTATTCACAGGTTTCCTCATCACCATTATCCCCATTTTGATTATTGGCGTTATTGCTCGACTGAAATATAAATTCAATTATTTCACCATTATGGGTATGATCGCTGGTACCTGTACCGATCCACCAGCATTAGCCTACGCCAACTCAATCTGCTCACGCGAGGCTCCTGCCATCGGCTATTCTACCGTTTATCCGTTAAGCATGTTCTTGCGTATCTTTACAGCAC
>CAKQFW010000201.1 GCA_934230965.1 uncultured Prevotella sp. | reverse complement strand
CCCCGATATTGTAGATGCCATTATGGATGCCTTCGGTGTAACAGGCCCCAACCGACATATCATTAACGGACACGTGCCCGTGCATGTGGCAAACGGCGAAAATCCTATCAAAGCCGATGGCAAACTGATGGTGATTGACGGTGGCTTCTCGTCGGCCTACCATAAAGAAACAGGCATAGCTGGATACACACTCATCTATCATAGTCGCGGTTTTCAGTTGGTGCAGCATGAGCCCTTCACCAGCACGGCCGATGCCATACGCAAGTGTCTTGACATTCGCAGCACAACCTATATCATAGAGATGTCGCACCGCCGAATGTTAGTGGCCGATACCGATATAGGTACCGAACTAAAACGACAAATCTCTGACCTTCAAGACTTGCTGTATGCATATCAACACGACCTCATCAAGGAAAGAAAGTAAGAGAATAAACAGTTAAGAAGATAAGAGATTAAGGTTAAAGAATTAATGTCTAATAATTTAGAATTAATATCAAAGATATCAGAATTAAGAATTAAGGTATAAAGGAAACTAAGGTTCTAAGGTTCTAAGGTTTTAAGTTTCTAAGGTTCTAAAACAATAAGCCACGACTTGCAACATCATTGTTGAACAAGTCGTGGCTTATTTTATATGTACGTTTGCTATACTGATACCTAAAATCGCGTTACTAATATCAAAGAGCACAATTGATAATATCAAGGCTTGCTTTACGAATTATCGGTGAAAAACAAGTCTTACAACAAGCTCTTATCCAGCAGCCGCACTCCCTTTTCTGTGCAGATGCCACGTAGGAAGAGCAAGGTTACGTTATGATACAGATAATCGAGCTTATAGGTGCGATACATCTGCGTGCGCATAACATATTCCATTGCCGCATCGCCAATACGCGTAACAATATCATAATCAATATCTGAACGGAAATAGCCCTCACGCACGCCACGTTTTAAAAAAGCCCTTTGGTTCTGACGTAACTTAGCGTGTTGCTGATCGAAAAACGCCAGCACTTTAGGATACTTGCTCAATTCATCAATAAATAATGGGTTCATGCCTGCCGTATGCTCTATCTTCATATGGAAAAACTCAAGCAAGATATCTATTACGTTGTGCGAAGCATCGGCAGCAAACTCTTCCATGTGACGATTCATTGCCGATTCATAATGCTCAATGCCTTCTAATAGCAATTCTTCTTTATTGGCATATATTTCGTAGAGTGTACGTTTCGATATCGACAGTTTACAAGCAATATCATCCATCTTCACGGCTCGCACACCATGTGCTTGAAACTCGTCCATCGAAACCGACAATATTCGGTCGCGTAAATCACGGCGATAAGCAGTTTGACAGTTTATTTTCTGCATAAGTATTATGTTTTGTCGCAAAGTTACAAAAAAAGTAACAAAACCTATATTTTTTCAAAAGTTTTTATTACTTTTGTGCAATAAATTCTGGTCTACTTATAGTAAATCAATACATACATCCCACAAAAAGAAATAGAGATAGGCGAAACAACAAGTTGTTTTCAGAAAACACATTTAAAGGATATAATTATGGTCAAGATTACAAAAGAGGCGGCCCTGGAATATCACCAAAATGGGCGTCCTGGAAAAATCGAAGTAAAGCCGACGAAGCCCTACCACACCCAGACAGACCTCAGTCTGGCTTATTCACCTGGTGTAGCATTTCCTTGTTTGGAAATTCAGAACACACCCGACGATGTTTACAAGTACACCGACAAAGGTAACCTTGTAGCCGTTATCTCTAACGGAACAGCCGTATTGGGTTTGGGCGACATTGGCGCAATGAGCGGCAAGCCTGTAATGGAAGGCAAAGGATTGCTGTTTAAGATTTACGGTGGCATTGACGTGTTTGACATTGAGGTTGCCGAGAAAGATCCTGAGAAATTCTGCGAGGCAGTAGAGAAGATTGCTCCTACCTTCGGCGGCATCAACCTTGAAGACATCAAGGCCCCCGAATGTTTCTATATTGAAGAGCGCCTGAAGAGAACCCTCGACATACCTGTGATGCACGACGACCAGCATGGCACCGCCATCATCTCGGCAGCTGGATTGAAGAACGCACTTGAGGTTGCTGGCAAAGACATCTCAAATGTAAAGATTGTGGTAAACGGTGCTGGTGCCGCTGCCATCAGCTGCACAAAGCTGTATGTAGCTCTGGGTGCTAAGATTGAAAACATCGTAATGCTCGACTCGAAAGGCGTAATCACCTCTGACCGCGAGAACCTTACCGAGCAGAAGAAGATGTTTGCTACCGACCGTCGCGACGTGCATACACTGGCCGAAGCCGTGAAAGGCGCCGACGTCTTTGTAGGTCTGTCGAAAGGCAACGTGCTGACACAAGACATGATACGCTCAATGGCCGATCAGCCCATCGTGTTTGCACTGGCAAACCCTGTGCCCGAGATTAGCTATGAAGATGCAATGGCAAGCCGCCCCGACGTGCTGATGTCGACCGGACGTAGCGACTATCCTAACCAGATTAACAACGTAATTGGTTTCCCCTATATCTTCCGCGGAGCCCTCGACGTTCACGCCAAGGCTATCAACGAAGAAATGAAGATGGCTGCCGTACATGCCATTGCCGACTTGGCCAAGCAGCCCGTGCCCGATGTAGTGAACGATGTTTATCATGTAAACGACCTCACCTTCGGCCCGCATTACTTCATCCCGAAACCCGTAGACCCCCGACTCATCACCGAGGTAAGTGCTGCCGTAGCAAAAGCTGCTATCGAGAGTGGCGTAGCGCGTCGCACCATTACCGACTGGGATGCATATAAGAAGAGCCTTATGCAGCTGCTGGGACAGGAGTCGAAACTTACACGCAAATTGCACGACACCGCTCGCAAGCACCCACAGCGCGTAGTGTTTGCTGAAGGTGGCCACCCCACCATGATGAAGGCCGCTGTTCAGGCTAAGGTTGAAGGCATCTGCCAGCCCATCTTGTTGGGTAACCCCGACCGCTTGAACCGTCTGGCACAGCGCTTGAAACTTGACCTCAGCGACATCGAAATCATCGACATGCGTGCCGACCAAGAGCAGCGCCACCGTGCCAACTTTGCCAAACACTTGGCTAAGAAGCGTGCACGCCAGGGCTACACCTTTGAAGAGGCTTACGATAAAATGTATGAGCGCAACTACTTTGGTATGATGATGGTTGAGACGGGTGAGGCTGATGCCTTCATCACAGGTCTGTACACCAAATATTCAAACACCATCAAGGTAGCCAAAGAGGTGGTAGGCATTCGTCCTGAATACAAACACTTCGGTGCTATGCACATCCTCAACACACAGAAGGGTACATTCTACATTGCCGATACCCTCATCAATCGTCATCCCGACGAGAACGTGCTCGTTGATATTGCTAAGCTGTCGGCACACACCGTGCGCTTCTTCAACGAAGAGCCGCACATCGCCATGATTAGCTACTCTAACTTTGGTACCGATGAGCAAGGAAGCCCCGTAAAGGTGCACAATGCTGTTGAAGAACTGCAAAAGCAATATCCCGACATGGCCATCGACGGCGAGATGCAGGTAAACTTTGCATTGAACAAGCAGCTGCGCGACGACAAGTATCCCTTCACCCGCTTGAAAGGTTTGGATGTTAACACACTGGTGTTCCCCAACATGAGCAGTGCTAACGCCAGCTACAAACTGCTGCAAGCCCTTGACCCCGATGCCGAGATTATTGGCCCGATACAGATGGGATTGAACAAACCTATCCATTTCACCGATTTTGAAAGCTCGGTACGCGATATCGTCAACATTACAGCCGTAGCTGTAATCGACGCATACGTTGACAAGATTAAGAACAATCAATAATTGCATTATCTGAAAGATGACAGGAAAGAAGACGCTGAATGATGCCACAGCATCGTTACGTCTTCACGCCTTTCCTGTCATCTTTCTTTTTATTTTTATAAACCTATGATTACATTTCCTTGCGCAAAAATTAACCTTGGCCTAAATGTTGTGGCCAAACGCCCCGACGGTTATCACGACATTGAAACCGTGTTCTACCCTATTCCAC
>CAKQFW010000200.1 GCA_934230965.1 uncultured Prevotella sp. | reverse complement strand
CGACATCAGCGAGAAGCTGGAGGATGTACGTGTAGAGCGTCGCCCCTACCAGTATCTCTACAAGGAGGGTGAAGACTATATCTTCATGAACCAGGAAACTTACGACCAGATTCCTATCGCGAAAGACCTCATCACTGGCGTTGACTATATGAAAGAGGGCGACATCGTAGAGGTGGTATCAGATGCTTCTACCGAGACCGTGCTCTTCGGTGAGATGCCTGTAAAGACCACACTGCGCATTACCCACTCAGAGCCGGGCATCAAGGGCGATACTGCTACCAACAGCCTCAAGCCCGCTACACTGGAGACTGGTGCTGAGATTCGTGTGCCCCTGTTTGTTAACGAGGGCGACTTGGTACAGATTGACACTCGCGACGGCAGCTATCTGCAGCGCGTAAAAGAATAATGCCACTACAATTTGGCTTATAGCTTATAGGGTTTACGGCTCGCCGTGCTGCTGCCATCAGGCATCAGGCGGTAAGCCGTAAGCCCTTTTTTGTTTTTTGTCAGCGCTCATCATCATCATGGCGCGCCCCTTGTAACCGCGCCTTTCATTGCTAATCAATGTTTTTATGGTAAAATACAGTTTTGTGGTGCCCGTGTTCAACCGCCCCGACGAGGTGGACGAACTGCTTGCCAGCCTATCACGCCAAACCCTTACCTGCTTTGAGGTGGTGATAGTAGAAGATGGGTCGGAGGTGCCCTGTGAACAGGTGTGCCAGAAATATACCGACCGCCTGCGTCTGCACTATTATATGAAGCCCAATTCGGGCCCCGGCCAGAGTCGCAACTATGGTGTAGAACGTGCTCAGGGCGAATATGTTATCATTCTCGACAGCGATGTGGTATTGCCTGATGGCTACCTGGCCGCCGTCGACGAAGAGCTGCACCGCCTGCCCGCCGATGCCTTTGGCGGTCCTGATGCTGCCCACCCCTCGTTCACCCCTGTGCAGAAAGCCATCTCGTATAGCATGACCTCTTTCTTCACCACTGGCGGCATACGCGGTGGCAAGAAGAAGCTCGACAAGTTTTATCCCCGCTCGTTTAACATGGGCATACGCCGCGACGTATATCAGCAGCTCAAGGGCTTCTCGGCCATGCGCTTTGGCGAAGACATCGACTTCAGTATACGCATCTTCAAGGGCGGCTACCGTTGTAGGCTGTTTCCTGAGGCATGGGTGTGGCACAAGCGCCGCACCGACTTCCGCAAGTTCTTTCGCCAGGTGTATAACAGCGGCATCGCCCGCATCAATCTGTATAAGAAGTATCCCGAGTCGTTGAAGCTGGTGCACCTCCTACCCATGGTGTTTACCGTGGGAGTGCTGTTCTTGCTGCTGCTCTTCATTGCGGGTATTGTGCTGGGCGCCACCGTGTTGCGCCATTTCGACCCGCCCTTCGACGGCATGATTTGTGGCGTGGCACTGCTGCCGCTGGTGCTCTATTCGCTCATCATCTTTATTGATGCGTCGCGCCAATATCACAGCTTGTGGATAGGCTTGCTTAGCATACGCGCTGCCTTTACGCAGCTTATGGGCTACGGCTTCGGCTTTATCGAGGCTTGGTGGAAACGTTGTGTGCGTGGCAAGAGCGAGTTTACAGCTTTTGAAAAAACGTTTTATAAATAACCTGTAGGATGACCGACGCTGACTCATTGCGCATTACCGACTGGGCGATGGAAGACCGCCCACGCGAAAAACTTATGGCGCAAGGCCCCGCAGCCTTGTCAAATGCCGAACTGCTGGCTATACTGATAGGGTCGGGCACGCCCAAAATGACGGCCGTAGAGCTGATGAAGCTGGTGCTGCACGACTGTAACGACAACCTTAACACGCTGGGAAAGAAATCGATAGCCGAGCTGATGCAATATAAAGGTGTGGGCGAGGCCAAGGCGGTGACCATATTGGCGGCTTGCGAACTGGGCAAACGCCGACAGCGCGAACAGGCTGAAGAGCGCACCGACCTGGGTGCCGCTCAGTTTATCTACGACTATATGCACCCCCGCATGCAAGACCTCGACGTAGAGGAGGCGTGGGTGCTGCTGATGAACCAGAAGTTTAAACTCATCAAGGCCGTGTGCATCTCGCGCGGAGGCATCAGCGAAACGGCGGTAGATGTGCGCGTGATTTGTCGCGAAGCCGTGCTCTGCAACGCTACCGTGGTGGCGCTCTGCCATAATCACCCCAGCAACAACGCGCACCCCAGCGGCGACGACGACCGTATAACACAGCGTGTGCAGAAGGCGTGCGAGGTGATGCGCCTCTTCTTTCTCGACCATCTCGTCATCACCGATGGCGCCTACTATTCGTATCGCGAGGAAGGAAAACTGTAGGCTGTCACACCTTTCATTGTCTTGGCGTGAGGCAAAATTGCTGCTCACGGCCATGCAATAAATTGGGGCTTAGCACGTTTATAGAAGTAAAACAAAGCGAGATTGTAACAATAAGTATTAATAGCATTAGTAAAAGAAAAGATGAAAGCAATAAGCAAACTGTTTATGTGGGCTATGATGCTCGTGGCCACAACGATGACAACGGTGGCGTTCACCTCATGTAGCGATGATGACCCCGATACCGAAACGCTGCCCGCCGAGACCAAGGCGCAGATGTATGGCCGATATAATGGCTTTACTTATTGGGGCGGAGGCCTCACCGCATCGGTTACTGATGTGTGGGTGTCGGAAGACCACATCACCTACACCCTGCCCATGGACCTTATCTTGCCCTATGTCATGACGGCCGAAGAGGGGCTGACCGAGGCGCTGGAAACGGTGAAGGCCGACAAGGCGCAAGAGAGCTACACGCTGGTGCGCTACTATAATGATGTAGCTTCGTTCACCATTCCTACGCAAACCGTTAAGTTTACATACACGGTAGCGGGTGCAAAGAAGAGCGGAACCGTAAAGCTCACCACGCAAAGCTATGCTTATAACTCAAGCACCAAGAAGCTGAATGTGGCTTACACTATCGATGTCGTAACGCTGGGCGGTAAGGAGGTTAGCGGCCTGAAGAAGAAGGTGGTGCGCATGGCCGACTCGACAAGAAAAGATTAATCACCCCCGCAAGAGCCTCTTTCTTCCCACGTTTTCAAGGCTTTAGCTGTGCGAAAATATTGAAAAATTGGGATAAAATGGCGCGAAAATCGTCTCGTAACGGTCGATGCGCGTGTTCATAACGGTCGATGCACATGTTCATATCGACCGTTATGAACATGTGGAACGGTCGATACGAGACGATTTTTTATTGCTTTCGCCCGATTTTCTGCTTGCCTTTACCTTGCTCTTTCGTAGCTTTTACCCAATTGTTCCCTTGCCTTTATCCAATTGTTCCCTTGCCTTTATCCAATTGTTCCCTTGCTTTTATCTAATTGTTTCATTGCTTTTATCCAATCGTTCCATCACCTTTACTTTGCTTTTCTATTGTTCTCGTCTTATAACATTGCCTTTATAAAACGAATTATCGTTACCTATCAAAAGAAAATAATTAGTAGTATCGCCTCATAACTGCAATATTTTTTGTAAGTTTGCAGCACACATTAATATAAACGATTATGGCAGCAACATCATTAAACCCAACTCAGTTACATCTGCTAAAGATGTTCTCTTTTTCAAAGACAGAACAGTCGTTGAATAATATTAAAAATGCGTTAATGCATTATTTCGCACAAAATGTAGACGATGCAATGGATGCCTTGTGGGATAGCGGCGAATGGAATGATGAAAAAAATGAAGCCGTGTTAAACGAACATCTAAGAACACGCTACAATGAAAAATAAAGTAGTAAAAAGTTTTCTGCTGCACTTTTTGCTCTCTGACCCCCCAAAAACTGCAATATTTTTTGTAAGTTTGCATTGTTAACATCGCAAACGATTATAATAACAACGCCATAATCATGACACAAGAAGAAAAAACAAACATAGAAGAGCGCATTGTTGATGTGCTGAAAACCGTTTACGACCCCGAAATACCCGTCAATATCTACGACCTCGGCCTCATCTACAAGATAGATGTGAAAGACGATGCTACCGTAGACCTCGACATGACGTTTACGGC
>CAKQFW010000199.1 GCA_934230965.1 uncultured Prevotella sp. | reverse complement strand
ACCTCTCGTTTGCAAAACCCTTGGTTTCACGTCCTGAAACCCTTGGTTTCGCACCCTAAAACCCTTGGTTTTACAACGTGAAACCCATGCTTTCAGACTGTGATTTCCTGCATATCAGAAAACACTTCCATTCTGTATATTTATGCAATAAAATGAATATTTATGCAAAAGATTGGGGAGATTATTGAACGGTCTGGCTAATCATAATACATGGGGGCGCGCGGGATCAGGAGGGAGCGCACCCACACAAGCGCGGTGCTATATAGTAAGGTGAAAGCATGGAGAGACGAAGAAAATGAAAAAATAATCGCGAAAAAGTTTGCATATTGAAAGAAAATATGTAATTTTGCCGATGAAACATTAAACAAGAAGAAATATGAACAATATGACAAATAACATGTGGTGGTGGCGCCTGCTCAAGATAACAAAGTCGTGAGTAAGCTTACCCCTGTGTGCGTCACCCATATTGAGAGAAAAGATACACTTGAGGCCTGCCGTTCTTACGACAGGCCTCATTTTTTTATCCTCCTCCTCCTCCCCATCTTCTTTAACAACAACAGAACATAAACACAAACAAAAAATATTACTGATATGAGCACAATGAAAGACATCCTAAACCGCATGCTGAACCACGAAGAGCTCTCGCGCGAAGAAACAAAAAATATCTTGTTAGGCATCACACGCAGCCAGTATCCTAACGAACAGATAACAGCACTGCTTACCGCCCTGCAGATGCGCGGCATAACCGTAGACGAGCTGCTGGGCTTTCGCGATGGCATACTGGAGAGCGGCGTGCCCGCTCTGCTTGATTGCGACCGATACATCGACGTGGTGGGCACGGGCGGCGACCGTAAAAACACCTTCAACATCTCTACCACCTCGTGCTTTGTCATTGCGGGCGCGGGCTATAAAGTGGCCAAACATGGCAACTATGCCTCAACCTCGAAAAGTGGCGCATCAAACGTTATCGAGCACCACGGCATAAAGTTTACCAGCGACCTCGACAAGCTAAACCGCTCGCTTAACGAGTGTGGCATAGTGTATCTGCACGCGCAGCTCTTTGCACGCGCCATGAAGTTTGTAGGCCCCATACGCAAGGCGCTGCAGTTTCCTACCTGTTTCAACCTCTTGGGCCCCATCGTAAACCCCTCGCAGCCTAAATGCCAGCTGCTGGGCGTGGCCACACTCGACCAGATGCGGCTGTATAACAATGTGTATCAGAAGATAGGCATCGACTATGGCATCGTAAACAGCATTGATGGCTACGACGAGATATCGCTCACGGGCGACTTTAAAGTTACCACCAATACCTACGAGCGCATCTTCAAACCCGCCGACCTGGGCCTACGCACCGCCAAACCTGAAGAGCTGGTGGCTGGCGCTACCGAAGAAGAGGCCGCACAAATATTTGATAACGTGCTGCAAGACAAGGCACTGCCCGCACAAAAAGACATTGTGCTGGCCAACGCTGCCTTCGGCATACAGGTATATGAACAAGGCAAGAAAAGCATTGAAGAGTGTATCGACATAGCACGCCAGTCGATAGAAAGCGGCAAGGCATGGAAAACATTCTTAAAGTTTGCCGAACTCAACTCATAATTCATCCACCACACCCCACCCGAAAAAACCACACACCATGTTATGGCAGATATACTTGAAGAGATAGTGGCGCACAAACGCATTGAGGTAGAAAGCTTTAAAGAGGCGCTGCCCGAACGCAACATTCACCAGATGGTAGAACGCCACATTGAGCAGAACCCCCACGTGCCCTCAATGCGCCAAGCACTCGTTGACGCACCCGTGGGCATCATTGCCGAGTTTAAACGCAAGTCGCCCTCAAAGGGCTGGATAAACCAGGCAGCACAAGCCACCCACATACCACTGGCCTATCAGCAAAACGGCGCCGCCGCCATCAGCATCCTTACCGATGAGATGTATTTTGGCGGAACCGACACCTTTGTGCGCCAAGCAAGAGAGGCGGGCGTTACCGCACCCGTGCTGTATAAAAACTTTGTGATAGACGAGTATCAGCTGTTTCAGGCCAGGCTGTGTGGCGCTTCGGCCGTGCTGCTCATTGCCGCCGACCTAAAAAAGCCCCAGTGTAAAGCACTGATGCGCATGGCCCACGAGCTGCAACTTGAGGTGCTGCTGGAGATGCATAGCGAGCCTGAAACCGAATATGCCGACCTGCAGCCCGATATGTGCGGCATCAATAACCGCAACCTGGGCACCTTTGTTACCGATGTGCAAAACTCGTTTCGCCTGGCAAGCAAGCTTCCACCCCACACGTGCAAGGTGAGCGAGAGCGGCATCTCGCAGCCCGAAACAGTAAAGGCATTGCAGCTGGCAGGCTTCAACGGCTTTCTTATGGGCGAGCACTTTATGGCTACCCCTCAGCCTGGTCAGGCCCTAAAGCAGTTTATCAATGCGGTGAAAGCAATGGGGTGAAAGGCATGCAAAACTATTGATTTCATTATTCATCATAACCAATAACAAGAAAACATGAAAATAAAAGTATGCGGCATGCGCGATGCCGAAAACATAAAAGCCGTGTCGGCACTGGGCATTGACATGATGGGCTTCATCTTCTACCCCAAGAGCACACGCTATGTTAGCATGATAAATTCAGAGGCGGGCACCATGCCCGACTACTCAGAAGAACGCCTCGCAACAATGCGAACAGGAGCCCCACCACAACACGAACAAGGGCCACTAAGGGTGGGCGTGTTTGTCGACGATATGCCACAAAACATTGTGTCGCGCGTGGTCAACTACCAGCTCGACTATGTGCAGCTGCACGGACACGAAAGCGTGGTGATGATTGAAAACCTTAAGCAAACGCTGGTGCCCGACATTGCGCCAAACATAAAAATAATAAAGGCATTTGGCATAGCATCGGCAGCCGACTTTGAACAATGCAAACCCTATGAAGGCGTGGCCCACCTGTTTTTGTTCGACACACAATGCCCCACAAAAGGAGGCAGCGGGCAGCACTTTAACTGGCAACTGCTGCAAGCCTACAAAGGCCAAACGCCCTTCTTGCTAAGCGGGGGCATAGGCCCCGACGATGCCGATGCCCTGCTGCAAATAAAGCATGAACGCATGGTGGGCATCGACCTCAACTCGCGCTTCGAAACATCGCCAGCCATGAAAGATGTTGAGAAGCTGCACACATTTATCGAAAAAATAAGAAAAGGTTTCAGTAAACAAGTTGACAAGTAGTCAACTAGTTAGCAAAGCAAACAGCTCGTCCGCTCGGCTCTGCCGCTTGCTTCAGCAAGAACTTGTCAACTCGTCAACTCGTCAACTAAAAAAAACATGAACAAGATAAACAAACTATTTTCTGAACGTGGCGACCGCAAACTGCTCTCGCTATACTTTTGTGCTGGATGCCCCACACTTGAGGGCACCGCCAGCGTGATAAAGGCAATGCAAGCACACGGCATAGATATGATAGAGGTGGGCATACCCTTTAGCGACCCACTGGCCGATGGCCCCGTGATACAGAGCGCGGGCACCGTGGCACTGAAAAACGGCATGACACTAAGCCACCTGTTCAACCAGCTGCAAAGCATTAAAAACGAGGTACATATACCCCTGGTGCTGATGGGATACCTCAACGTTATCATGCACTTCGGCATCGAGGCCTTCTGCCAGCGCTGTGTAGAGGTGGGCGTGTCAGGAGCCATCATACCCGACCTGCCCTTTGCCGACTATCTCAACGTAGTAAAGCCAGTGGCCGACCGCTACGACCTGCGCATCATCATGATGATTACACCCGAAACCAGCGAAGAGCGCATACGCTTCATCGACGAACATACCGACGGCTTCATCTACATGGTGAGCAGCGCCAGCATCACAGGCGCACAAAGCAGCTTTGGCGATGCTAAGCTCGAATACTTCAGCCGTATCAACGCCATGAACCTGCGCAACCCCCGCATGATAGGTTTCGGCATCAGCAACAAACAAACCTTGCAGAGCGCTCAGGCAAACGCAGCGGGAGCCATCATAGGCAGCAAGTTTGTTACACTGCTAAACCAAACAGGCAATGCCGACCAAGCCCTCACACTG
>CAKQFW010000198.1 GCA_934230965.1 uncultured Prevotella sp. | reverse complement strand
TACTTTTTTTTGGTAATACCTTTGATTATCAAAGAGAAAAGTAATGCGTCGGCCCTGCGGTCGATACGAGACAATTTCTCAATGGTTTTGCCAAACATTGACAATGGTTTTAGGTAACTCTATCAATGGTTTTAGAAAATTATCTCAATGGTTTTAGGTAATAAGGTGTAAAATAAAGAGGCAGTTGCGTGTTGCTTGCTTTACAGCGTATGGGTGAGGCGTAAAGCAAGGAAAAGGCCGTATCTCGTGTTAGATAGTGAGGCTTTTATTTTGAATTCTCATTTACAATGTGTAAATTTGCAAACTAATGTGCCTATCCTTGCGTATGCGAATAACTTATAACCTTGACAAAAGGATGTTTAAACGCAAATAAATATAAACAAAATAGTAAATGGAAAATCAAGAAAACAAGGCAATGCAACTGCCTGAAAACGCTTTCCGCGAACTGAAGGAAGGCGAACAGTATGAGCCCGTGCTGGATGCCAATAAGGTGTATCCTGAGGTGAACGCGTGGTCAGTAACATGGGGCGTAATAATGGCGATGGTCTTCTCGGCTGCCGCTGCCTATCTGGGATTGAAGGTAGGACAGGTGTTTGAGGCCGCCATCCCTATCGCTATTATTGCCGTAGGCGCCTCTACGGTGGCTAAGCGTAAAGGTGCGCTGGGCGAGAATATCATTATTCAGAGCATAGGTGCCTGTTCGGGCGCTGTGGTGGCAGGCGCCATTTTTACACTGCCCGCCATCTATATTTTGCAGGCTCATTATCCCGAAATCACTGTTTCGTTCTTCAAGGTGTTTATCGCCTCGTTGCTGGGTGGCATCTTGGGCATCTTGTTTCTCATCCCCTTCCGCAAGTATTTTGTGAGCGAGATGCATGGCAAGTATCCTTTCCCCGAGGCTACGGCCACCACACAGGTGTTGCTGAGCGGTGCAAAAGGTGGTAGCCAGGCAAAGCCGTTGCTGCTTGCTGGTTTGGTAGGTGGCCTGTACGATTTTATCGTGAGCACCTATGGTTGGTGGAACGAGGTATTTACCAGTCGTATGATAAGCGCCGGACAGCAGTTGGCCGACAACGCCAAACTGGTGTTTAAGGTAAATACTGGTGCCGCTGTGCTGGGCTTGGGTTATATTGTAGGTTTGAAGTATGCCTTCATTATCTGTCTGGGCTCGTTTGCCGTATGGTGGGTGCTGGTGCCCGTTATGTCGCTCATGTTTAATAATGTGGTGCTGGATATGTGGAACGCCAATATTCATCAAACCGTAGGTTCAATGTCGCCCGAGACCATCTTCCTCGAGTATGCTCGCAGTATCGGTATTGGTGGTATCGCCATGTCGGGCATCATCGGCATTATCAAGTCGTGGGGCATCATTCGTGGCGCCGTGTCATTGGCAGGCAAAGAGCTGAAAGGTGGCAATAAAACCAATGTAGAGCAGGTGCGCACCCAGCGCGACATCTCGTTTAAGATTATTGCTATTGGCTCGTTGGTTACGCTGGCCGTTATCTTCTTTTTCTTCTGGTTTGGCGTGATGCAAGGCAATCTGCTCTTTGCCGTTGTAGGCATTTTGCTGGTAGCCATCATCGCTTTCCTCTTCACCACGGTGGCAGCCAATGCTATTGCCATTGTTGGTTCAAACCCCGTGTCGGGCATGACGCTGATGACCCTGATTTTGGCATCGGTAGTGATGGTGGCCGTAGGCTTGAGAGGCGAAGTGGGAATGGTGGCCGCCCTGATTATGGGTGGCGTGGTATGTACAGCCCTGTCGATGGCTGGCAGCTTTATCACCGACCTGAAGATAGGCTACTGGCTGGGTGCTACCCCCGCTAAGCAGCAGACTTGGAAATTCCTGGGTACGCTGGTATCAGCCGCTACTGTGGGTGGCGTTATCATGCTTTTGAACGAAACCTATGGCTTTGCTGGCGATAGTTTGGCAGCGCCTCAGGCCCATGCTATGGCGGCTGTTATCGAGCCCTTGATGCAAGGTGCTGGTGCCCCCTGGTTGCTGTATGGTATTGGTGCGATGATGGCCATCTTGCTGACATGGGCTAAGATACCGGCTCTGGCTTTTGCTCTGGGTATGTTTATCCCGATGGAGCTGAACATACCGTTGCTGGTGGGCGGACTGATTAACTGGTATGTTACCACACGTTCGAAGAAACAACAGGTGAACGAGGCTCGTGGTGAGAAGGGCACGCTGATAGCCAGTGGCTTTATTGCTGGTGGAGCCTTGATGGGTGTGGTGAGCGCCATACTGCGTTTCGGCGGTTATAATATGGTGAACGATGCTTGGATGGCTAATCCGATGTCAGAGGTATGCGCCCTGGTGGCCTATGCCTTGCTGATAGCCTACTTCGTTTGGGCCACTAAGTCGAAAAAAGCTTGATTTATTGTTTCACGACCCTGCACATGAAAGTAAATACAGAAACATTTGCCGAGATAAGCCAGCCCATGTATGTGCTGGAAGAAGCACGCTTGCGCAAGAACCTTGCCTTGATACAGCAGGTGGCGCAGCGTGCGGGCGTAGAAATTATTCTCGCCTTTAAAGCCTATGCCCTGTGGAAGACGTTCCCCATCTTTCGCGAGTATATCAATTCTACCACTGCCAGTTCGCTGGCCGAAGCCCTGATGGCCTACCACAAGTTTGGTCATCAGGCCCACACCTATTCGCCCGCCTATACCGACAATGAGATTGATGAGATAGCACGCTGTTCAAGTCATCTCACCTTTAATTCGCTCAGCCAATATGAGCGTCTGCATAAACGGGTGCGCGAGGTGAATAGCGATATCAGCCTTGGCCTTCGCGTCAACCCTCAGTATTCAGAGGTGGGCACCGATCTTTATAACCCTTGTGCCCCAGGTACACGCTTTGGCGTGACGGCCGACTTATTGCCCACGCAACTGCCAGCCGACATAGAGGGCTTTCATTGTCACTGCCATTGCGAGAGCGGGTCGGATGTGTTTGAGCGCACACTGGCGCACATTGAGCGCCACTTCTCGCCCTGGTTTAGCCAGCTGAAATGGATTAACTTTGGTGGTGGACACCTGATGACGCGTAACGATTACGATATCGACCGCTTGGTGCGCTTGCTCACACATTTTCGTAGTCGCTATCCGCATCTCAAGGTTATTCTTGAACCTGGCAGCGCTTTTGCTTGGCAAACGGGCGAGCTGGTGGCGCAGGTGGTAGATGTGGTTGAGAACGGAGGCATACGCACGGCTATACTGAATGTGAGCTTTACGTGCCACATGCCCGACTGTCTTGAGATGCCCTACACGCCAGCGGTGCGCGGGGCTGAGATTGTTGAGGCCGAAACTACGACTGCGGCCGCCAACCTCACCGCAACGGGTAACGATGCCGCTACACCTTATTATATATATAGGTTGGGCGGAAATAGTTGCCTCTCGGGCGACTTTATGGGTTATTGGCGCTTTGACCATGCCTTGCAGGTGGGCGAAAACATCATCTTTGAAGATATGTTACACTACACCACCGTGAAGACAAATATGTTTAACGGCATTACGCACCCAGCCATCGCAATGGTGCGACAAGGTGACAATGAACTGGAGATGTTGCGCGAATATACTCCCGACGACTATCTCTCGCGCATGGATTAAGTGCAAAAAGCCACTTTTTCGGCACTTTTACAACATTTTTTGAAGAAAATATTGAAAAAAGTGCCGAAAAAGTTTGTGGGCTCGGAAAAAAATACTACCTTTGCAACCGCAATCAAGAGAGATGCTTCTTGGAGACAAGAAATATTGCGGAAATAGCTCAGTTGGTAGAGCACAACCTTGCCAAGGTTGGGGTCGCGGGTTCGAGTCCCGTTTTCCGCTCAAACATTCTGAATATCAATACGAAGCGCATTGCTTTGTACCAAAAATGCCCAGGTGGCGGAATTGGTAGACGCGCACGTTTCAGGTGCGTGTGTTTCACGACGTGCAGGTTCGAGTCCTGTTCTGGGCACTAATATTCAGAATGTTTTTACATGTTGGAGGGGTGGCGGAATTGGTAGACGCGCTACTTTGAGGGGGTAGTGACAATTGTGTCGTGGGAGTTCGAGTCTCCTCCTCT
>CAKQFW010000197.1 GCA_934230965.1 uncultured Prevotella sp. | reverse complement strand
ATGAATTATCCACGAATTAATCCATGAATTATCCAATAGGACTGTGGCGAGGCAAACTAAAGTAGGACGGTGGCCTCCGCGCCCCGTCCTCCAGCACCCAACCGTCTATACACCCAGCACTCAGCACTTCTAAATAGATACCCTAACACATTTCCATGCTTTACTGTTATTTGATACCTTTTATTCTTGCTTTCGCTTTTACACAATAGTATCTTTGCACTGCTGATGCGTTCAGCGGTGTTCTTTGACATATTTACATACTCTTTATTATTTCGACCATACAGCCAGTTTGTCACAATAAGACCTCTGTGTGCAATTCTATATACATTAGTTTTAATGTATCTCTATAAATGCAGAAAGCGCATAACCTATATTGGCTATGCGCTTTCTGCTTTATTTCTTGTACTTAGTCTAAAGCTAATATTATATAATGTGTAATGTGATGAATGTCTATTTACAATCTCATTTACACATTTCGTATTATTGGCCTATTACGCTTTGCATAATCTTCTCTGATGCTCCCGAACGACTCATTACATAGTTGGCGCTTGCTTCGCCGCTCTGATGGCGAAAATCGTCGTCTGTGATAAGGCGTGTGATGATGGTGTTGAAGCTGTCATAGTCAGTTACCTCAAAGCTGCCTTTGCATGCTAACAGGTCTTGTGCCTCTTGAAAACGTTTGTTGTTAGGGCCGAACAGTACGGGTACTCCCCACACTGCAGCCTCAGGAACATTGTGTATGCCTACACCAAAGCCACCGCCTACATAGGCAATTTCGCCATAGCGATAGATGGTAGAGAGCAGTCCAAAGCAGTCGATGATAAGGCATCGGGCCTCGGCAGCCTCCTGAACGTTGGTTTGTGTATAGCGCACTGTTTTCATCTTCAACTTGTCAAGGATGAAGGATAAATGGTCTTCACCGATAACGTGTGGGGCAATGATTAGTTTCCAGTCAGGATGCTCGTTGAAGAAGCGTATGAAGATTTCTTCATCAGGCTGCCAACTTGATCCTGCTACAAACACCTTGCAGCCTTTATCATTCTCGTTGGCTCCTTTAAATGCTTCAACGATGGGCAACTCTTTGGCTTGATTTTTAATTTCAAGCACGCGGTCGAAACGCGTGTCGCCTACCACTGTAGCTTCTTCAATACCTATACCTTTCAGCAGTTCTTTGCTTACCTCGTTCTGTACAAAATAGTGGGTAATGCAGCGCAACACCTTTCCGTAGCTATGGCCGTACCATCTGAAGAATACCTGTCCTGGGCGGAAAATGCTCGACACACTGTAAACAGGCACGCCGCGATGTTTTAAGATGTGCAGATAGTTGTACCAGAATTCATACTTTATGAAGAATGCCATCACTGGGCGCACGGCACGCAAGAAGCGTCGTGCGTTGCGTATCGTGTCGAGTGGCAAGTAGCACACAATGTCGGCACCTTCATAGTTTTTCCTTACTTCGTAGCCTGATGGCGAGAAGAAGGTGAGCAGAATTTTATATTCGGGATGCGTAGCCCTCAACCGTTCGATGAGGGGACGGCCCTGTTCAAACTCGCCCAGGGATGCAGCGTGAAACCAAACATACTGAGCGGTGGGGTCTACCTTTTCTTTCAGTAGAGCCACCGCCTCGCGTTCGCCGCGCCACATTTTCTTTATTTTCTTGTTGAAGAGGCTACCTATGGCCACTCCGATAAGATAAATATAAATGGCAATATTGTACACAACTGTGTGATTTTTGCTTTTCGTTGTTACGTTTACTTGATTACTTCAGTACCTCAATGGCCTTGTTTAGGCGGCTGATGGTTTCTTCTTTGCCGAGGAACGCCGAGATGTCGAACATACCTGGACCCTTGCCTATGCCTACCAATGCCAGGCGGAAGGCGTTCATCACGTCGCCCAGCTTGTAGCCCTTATCCTCAACCCATTTCAGCACGATGGGCTCTTGACCTTCGATAGAGAAGTCGTCGATACCTTGCAGCACCTCTACCAGCTCGCCCATTACCTTGGCCGAGTCTTCTTTCCAACGCTTCTTCACTGTCTTTGCGTCATACTCGGTAGGTGCGATGAAGAAGAATGAGCACAGTGGCCACAGCTCTTTCACAAAGTTTACGCGGTCTTTCATCATCGATACCACCAGCGTGATACGCTCCATGCTTTCGTCTACGCCATTGTTGGCTACGATAGGAGCAAACAGCTGTGCTATCTCTTCATTGCTCTTGCGCAAGATATATTCGTGGTTGAACCAGATACCCTTTTGATAATCGAAGCGGGCGCCTGCCTTTGAGCATTTTGTGATGTCGAAGAGGTTTACCAATTCGTCGAGTGTGAAAAGCTCCTGCTCGGTACCGGGGTTCCAGCCCAGCAGTGCCAAGAAATTGACTACGGCCTCGGGGAAGTAGCCACTCTCGCGATAGCCCGATGAGGTTTCGCCCGACTTGGGGTCGTGCCATTCCAAGGGGAATACCGGGAAACCGAGGCGGTCGCCATCGCGTTTTGACAATTTACCTTTGCCCTCAGGCTTCAGCAGCAGGGGCAGATGCGCAAATACGGGCATGGTGTCTTCCCATCCGAAGGCGCGATACAGCAGCACGTGCAACGGAGCACTGGGCAGCCACTCTTCGCCACGAATAACGTGTGTTATCTCCATCAGGTGGTCGTCAACGATGTTTGCAAGGTGATAGGTGGGTAGCTCGTCGGCGCTCTTATACAGCACCTTGTCGTCAAGCACGTCGCTCTTAATTACTACATCGCCACGTATCATGTCGTTTACATGCACGTTGATGCCAGGTTCTACCATGAAGCGCACTACGTATTGTTCGCCATCGGCAATGCGACGCTCAGTTTCTTCTTTGCCCAGCGTCAGCGAGTTGGTCATCTGCATACGCGTGTGGGCGTCGTACTGGAAGTTCTGAATTTCGTTGCGCTTGGCTTCCAACTGTTCAGGTGTGTCGAAGGCAATGTATGCTTTACCAGCCTCGAGCAGTTGGTTTACATATTCTTTATAGATGCTGCGGCGCTCGCTTTGGCGATAGGGGCCATGTTCGCCTCCGAACGAAACACCTTCGTCAAACTTGATGCCGAGCCATTTGAACGACTCAATGATATAGTCTTCGGCTCCAGGCACAAAGCGGTGCGAGTCGGTATCTTCGATACGGAAAACCAAATCGCCACCGTGCTGGCGGGCAAACAAATAGTTGTAAAGAGCTGTGCGAACGCCTCCGATGTGGAGCGGTCCTGTAGGGCTGGGTGCAAAGCGCACCCTTACTTTTCTTTCTGTCATTTCAAGTAAAAGTATTTGTTGATGACGTTGCGGTCGTTGCCGTCGTCCTTTTTGTTTATGATGGCAAGGAAGTGGGGCACACCTCCCCCAATATGTATAATAATTTTTGCAAAAATACTCATTTTTTTTCTATTATATATGTTTTTTTAGTATTTTCGCAAATGAAAGCGTATTTTGCATGTATGAAAGACGTTTTCGGTGTGAAATATGAACAATATCATTTATAATAAGAATGTGTTTCTTGATCATAAGAACGTAACCCTTGCTTAGATATGAACGAATTCAATACAAACAGACGCGTTTTTTTGCGAAATACCATCACCCGTACCTTGCTGGTAGTGGTAACTGTGGGTTTTATTGTGTGGGCCATGCCGCGCGAGCAAGGTCAGCGTTTTCGTTATGATGTGGGCAAGCCGTGGATGTATGGCTCCTTCATTGCCCAATTCGACTTTCCTATTTACAAAACAGATGAAGCTATAAAAGAAGAGCAAGACTCGATGTTGGCTCTGTTTCAGCCCTATTATAACTTTAATGACGAGGTGGGACAGAAGCAGGTGAAACGCTTCTTGCACGATTTTCGCGAGGGTATACCTGGTTTGCCTTATCATTTTGTGCCTCTTATTGCCGACCGTCTGACGCGCCTTTACCAGATAGGCATTATGGATACTCCTGATTATAATGTGGTGTCGCAAGATTCTACCGCTGTTATACGTGTGGTGAGTGGCAATAGTGCACAAGGCGAAACGATAGGTTGCATCTATTCTACCCTGTCGGCCTATGAGCAGCTGTTCCTTGA
>CAKQFW010000196.1 GCA_934230965.1 uncultured Prevotella sp. | reverse complement strand
GTAGTCGCTGTGCTGCATCTCGTTCTCTGCGATGAGGCGTATGCGATAACGCTGAGGCTGAACTCGGTTATCGCTGCTCAAATCTACATAGGTGGCATTTCCTACAGGCACGATGTCGAGCACCTCAAACTTGTTCAAACGATTGGTCTCTCGGCTCACTTCTACCTTGCTTACCATACTTGGCATGTCGGCGCTCCAGTTTACCTGATAGTATTTGCCGTTCGACTCTACGCTCTTAATCTCGGCTGTAGGCATGGTCTCATCTACAACCGTAGTATTGAACTGTTCTGAAAGAGTGAGGTCCTTTTCTATCTTGACGTATGGCAGCAAGGTTTGTTTGCCCACCTCCTTGAATACGATGGTGGCGATGGTGTCGCCCATCTCAAAGGTGGCCTTGTAAGCCTCGCTCTCCTTGAATCCGAAGTCGTCATACTTTCCTGTCTGGAAGCACTCTGGCACCTTGACAGTCAATGGTGTGTTGAGCATCACACGTTCTGGCAGGTCCATGGTAAGGTCGGGCGAAAGCTTGACGTTCACCATCTTGGTTATCACGTCGTTGCCATCCTTGAAGGTGATAGTCTTCACACCAGGGGTCTTCCACTTGAGGCAGAATATACCTCCGTCGCGGTGTTGTAAGACGGTGCCACCTTCTCCTGGGTCGATAGTGAAGTCGTCGCCTGATACGTTGGTGCACTTGCCATAATAAGCTAATCCTGTATAATGCTCATTATAGTCTATCATAATCATCTTCTCAGCGTTGTAGGTCACCTCCACAGGCTTGGTCATAGCAGAGTGTTCACCCATGAGGTCAATGGCTTGTACCTGTAGTTCGTAGGTCGTTCCGTTCACCAAGGCAGTCTTGGGCACGATGAGCTGTGTTGCCTTGCGATAGTAAAGGCCCGAGCAAATGGCTGCCTCGTCGCTCAGTCCGTTCATCGGAGAGAGCACAAAAGCATTCTCGCCTGTCTTGCCTTTTATCTTCAGACTCACGTTATAGCGCATCTGCGTCCAGGGGGTGTGGTCGTCAGTGGCATCGTCCCACTTCAGCAACAAGCCCTCTGGCACAGAAGTAGCAGTCACATGGGTAGGAGCAGAAGGAGCCTCGTTCTTGATGCTCGATTTATAACCGTTAGGGTAAGCGCCTGGGGTAAGAGGCTGCCAGTGGTATTCGTCATATTCAGGGCATTTCGGATTATCCGTTTTTGTATAATGAAAATCCTTGTCCATAAGATATAAGGCATATAAGTTAAAACCTTCTGTTTTAATATCAAGATATCCATTATTGTCATAATCTAAGACATAACAATATGGCGTATATTCTGAAGAACATTCGGGTAGAGGAATAACGATAGTTTGTGTGCAAGGCCACTCTTCTATCGGCTTACCTTTAACAATGACTAAATTGTAGTAATCTTGTCCTTTTGGTGCATCAAAATAATATCCGTCAACATATCCGTCATTATTGAAATCAGCAAAGCCTTCCATCTTGTATTGGCCACTACTTTCATAGAAAATTTTTTCTCCTTCATACAGGTTGTCTTCTTCTGGTACTTTGATACGAACTGTGGTTCTATAATTTGTCCAGTGTTCATTCTTCCATAAATCAACACTTCCGTCTCTGTTGAAGTCAAAGATACCATTGACATCTGACATACTTTTAAATGTTCGGTCGTCACCTGTGTTTGTATAAGAAAAATTTGCTATTAAGTCATAATGCCCATTGTTGTTTAAATCTACGGCTATTGGATAATCATGATAATATTCGCTGTTGTTAAAAGTGAAGTTTTCTAAACTATATTCAAATGCTTTGTCTTTCTCGCCACTATTGATGAACATATTCTTTTCTGGACGATATGCGTAAAAATCAGGAAATCCATCATGGTTGAAGTCTGCATGAAAATAACCTGCTGCATATTTATAGTCTTCTAAGTCAACGTTCCATGTTTTTCTTATTTGGCTCAGACTTCCATTCTTATATTCATAGAAACTTCGGTTATAAATCTCAGGAATACCATCTTGATCAAGGTCTAATAAATAATGTACCGGTACTGCTGTATTTCCTTCTACAGGATACAGAGTGATGTCCTTAGTTATTGCCTTATATTCTTTACCGTTTAGCATCATGCTTAGGTTAATGCCTTGTTTGCCAGCTTTATCGAAAGTGGCTTGTATGACACTACTATTGCTGTTTCTTGAAATGATATTTCCATTGCTAAGTTCCCATTCATAAGTGGCTTCTGAAATAGGATTTTGTACGGCTAAAGTAATTGTGTCTGTAGTACAATAACTATCTCCCAAAACATTGATGGATGGGGTAGTGATTGTGTGTTCATACACAAGTTCGTCACTCCAAGGTCCACCAAGTCCACCAGCATCTATTGCTTGGATAGCAATGTAGTATTTGCCCTCTGAGAGGCAATTCGCATTAAATAAGTATTTGAGATTGTGCCCCATGTTTCCCTCGTTCAGGGTACGTCGTATTCCGTCAGCGTTAGACTTTCCTAAGAAGATGTCACCCTTACCACTTTCAGTTCCAATGCGAAGTTCATAGGTTAAGTCGCAAGAAGAAGTTTCAGTATCCTTGCCTGGAGTCCATGATAACGTCAGTTTTCCTGCATCTGCATAAAGAACAGCAGTAGGCTTTTCCATTTTTGCAGGGCGAGTGTTTTGTTTGCTGTTTGGAATGGTGCCTACATTGTTACCGTTAGATAACAATTCGGTAAAGCCATCGTTATTAAAGTCACCGATAGCAGTAAGATGTTTTGAAAACTTAGTCTCTGTAACTGTCCAATCTTTGTTGCATTTGAAAAGTACGCTATTATATGGTGGGTTATATAATATTTCATAAAGACCGTCTCCATCATAATCACCACAAGCGAAAGAACTGAATTCGTTATAAGAGAAGTCTACACTATAGTCTTTTGGCTTAAAAACGCCATTTCCATCATTACGATAAAATTGGAAGATAAGGTAATCGCTTCCTGGAATTAGAATGAGAATATCAACATCTCCATCTTTGTCAAAGTCACCGAAAAATACAGAACTGATTTTGGAATTCTTGAGTAATGTTTTCTGTTCAAGTTGTGAACTACCTATCTTATTCAAATATAGTTCAACCTGGTCTTTCTTGAATTTAACGTAGTCCAATAACCCATTTCCTGTTAAGTCTGCTGAATAGAGACTTATAGTTGAATTAGTCTGTAAAAGGGTATTGTTGCCTAAGTTGTAGTAAGTTCTCCAATAATCCATAAGTTCTTCCAAACCATCACCGTTGAGGTCTAATGCTGTACTATTAGTCCTCTTAGAATATGTAATTGTAGAACGTTGTTTGGTTTTTGCGGTTTCTGTATTATCATCTTCATCCCAGTCAGTCCATTCTAAAAAAGGTTTTGCTTCTACAAACATACCAGCACCAGGTGCACCAATACTTGTGGTCAAACTGCCACTTGAATTGGGCGTATAGTTGTCTAATGTTATCGATTTAACGGTAGTTGTATCAGATGTGACGTACATGTTGCCTTTGACGAATGTACCATCATTTTGTAGGTGATATGTCTTAATGTATCGTCCGGGATCATTAAAATACCGATAATCAGATAGCTCTACTAATTCTTTGCGTCCATCACCATCAATATCAGCAAGTTCAACGCCGTTCCATTTAGAGTCGCTAAAGATATATTTGCCCGTTTTATAGTCCCAAACTTTAGGTCCTGCAGTAACTAATAACGGGTGCCCATCTTTGTCGAATAACCCCATGCTATAAGTCCCACAGTTAATACTATACAATTTCTTTCCGTTAATAGAATAGATGCCATCAGTATCAAAGTATTCTAAAGTTCCGTCTCCATTAATATCGTAATAGAACTGATGGCAAAGGTTAGACCTGTCATTATCCGCCCAACCCATTCCTTGCCACAGCCCAAGAAGACAGACGAGCATAAGTGTTCTATGCCAGGCATGCGTTTTTAAGTAAAATAATTGTTTCATTGCTTACGAATAAAAAAGGCGTGCAACCGTTCGTGGCTTGTTAAACTTCAGGTTACCGCCAAGTGACCTCGTACTACAACAAGCACAGAACGG
>CAKQFW010000195.1 GCA_934230965.1 uncultured Prevotella sp. | reverse complement strand
AAGATGCACGATGCCAAGGATATAATTCTTTCTCAATATCAGGACATGCCGTCCCTGCACGAAATTGCTTCAATGGTGGGAACCAACGAATGCACTTTGAAGAAGGCATTCAAGCATGAGTTTGGCACTACCGTGTTCCAATATCTTTTCGACTATCGTATGCATTTGGCCACACGCTATCTACTCGACACGGCCCTTCCCATCAACGACATCGGCACAAAACTGGGCTACGACTACCAAAGCCACTTCTGCACAGCCTTCAAGCGAAAATATGGTGTAAGCCCTATCGAATACAGAGCTATGCAACATGCTCAAGGCACACTACCTATGAATGTTTAAGCGTTTGTCGTAAAAAAGAGATATCATCTATTAGCAATTGATGCTGATACTTATCCCTACTTATTTCACCACTCAGCCAATATCATCCGCATCAGTTCCTCATTGGCTCTGTTGTTAATCTTTGTATCTTTAACCTCTGAAAGATAGTCGAGCGTGGCTGAACATTCGCCTGTTATGTCAACACCTATCACGCGCTCGTGAGCATAAATTATGCGTAGCACGGCTTGCATCTGCAAGAGGCTCATGTCGCCATTGCTCCAATCGGTCACGGCATCTTGCTTTCTCAACACATCCTTGTCAATAGAAATGTAAACGGGCTCATGTATTAGTTTGCTGGCCTTTGAGGGCCATGCTTTGTGATGGTTTATTTCTGCCTGACTGTAGAACAGCACCTTTGCTCTAAGTTCTACGGGTATCTGGGCAATCAGCTCATCAGATGCGCCTACAACAACGATATGTCTCACAAACGGATTATTCTTCAGCACATCGGTCACCCAACCGCCACACGACACCACCCCCTGCCATTGTGGCTCTTGCATGTCGGGATGATGGTCAAGCACAATCAGGGAGAAGGGCTCTTGCAGCCGCGACACCCAATATTCGGTAAGATAATGATAGTCGCCCGAATCAATAAAATGAAGTGCCCTGGCAGGATAAGGCTCGAGCACGCGACGCAGCGCTTCCCTACCCTCTGCATCACAATAGCAATCGACACCGTTTAGGCCACGACAATCTACATGAACGATGTCGCGGCTCGAGGCAAACGACTCATAATCGTAAACGCCTGAGAAATTAAGTAGTATTACGGGCAATGGCTTTGTCATAAGAAATGCTTTATCCTAAAACGCGAAATATCTTTATCTTTAAGCGAAGATACACAAAAATCGTGATAGCAACAACATAAGCCAATAAGAATTTAAAAAGTTTATACAAAGGGCTCAAATAAAACAGATCATAAGAAAGAGAAAAAGATAAATTATCTTAATATAGCATAGAAAAAGCAACTTTTTCTTGGTTGCATGTGTTGAAAAGTGTAGATTTGCAGTTGTTTCATGTGTCGAAAAATGTAACATTTCGGATCTTTCATGTGTCGAAAAGTGTAATATTTCAATCATCTCATGTGTCTAAAAGTGTAATTCATGGAGAGAAAGATTTATAATAAGCTGGTAAATTGGAAAAACCAAAACGTCCACAAGCCATTAATACTCAATGGTGTAAGACAATGCGGCAAGACTTATATCCTTAAAGAATTTGGCAAACGCGAGTTTGAGACATAACCAAGGTCTCGAAGCCAGAACTGCCACTAAAATATTATGAAGACCTTTCGGCCTTTAAGCTATATTTGTGCGATTGCGGACTGATGGGAGCTATGGCCGATGCCGACGCAAAGAACGTGTTGATAGGAGACAATGTGTTTACAGAGTATAAGGGTGCCTTTACAGAGCAATATGTTCTTCAACAGTTGTTGGCCTTAGGTGTAGACAATATCTATTATTACAGCTCCGACACCTCACGCATGGAGATAGATTTTCTTATACAACGTGATGGTGCATTGTTGCCAATAGAGGTAAAGGGTGGCACAAGCACCAAAGCCACCTCTTTACACCATTATCTTATGGAACATTCAGACATTTCTGCCATACGCTATTCTTTGTTGCCTTATCGTAAACAAGATAACATCACGAATATGCCTCTGTATGGCGTGTTTCTGTAGCATGTTAAAAGACATCTTGAGGCAATTATAGCATTTAGCGTTCAAGCATGGGGCACACCTGTTCATAGCCCAGGGCCGACGTGCTTTTACTGTTATAATAATCGCCATGATGCCGAGCCGTGCTCTTCACCTCTTGGCGCAACAAGGGTGGCACCACCTTTATTTTTTTCTACTGTTTCGTATGTCAAATACTTGCGAAACTTCAATCAATTACCAAAGATGGGCTGACCCACAGTGCCGTTAGGTGCTTGCACGTGCAGCAGCGCAGCAATGGTGGGTGCAATGTCGGTCATATAAGTAGGCTTTGTGGTAGCGCCATGCTTTATACCCCATCCCATAAACACCAGAGGTATGTGCGTGTCGTAGGGGTTCCATGCGCCGTGGTCGGTGCCTTTCATGCCATGCGCATAGTAGTTGGGCTTCAGCACCACCACCACATCACCACTGCGCTCGCGGTTATAGCCATTTATGATACGATACTTTACCACCTCAGGTATGCTCTCAGTCATCACCTTTTGCATATCGCAAGCATACAGCACGTTGGCATCTTCTTTCAACACATTCACTACCGTTTGCTTAATCTTATCAAAATCAAGCTGGTGCTGCTTTATTACATCGTGGTTAAAGAACACCTGATAGTTCATCACCGTTTTAACAATATCTCCCACGTTAGCATAGGTTTTACCGAGCACCTGGTTTAGCTGTTTAGCCACCGCTTTGTCGTCCCAATTGCCAGCCGGTATGCGGCGGTCTTGCAAGAAGCGAGCATTATTCATGGCACCGTGGTCGGCGCTAAGAAATACCAGATAGTTGCCCTTGCCCACCTTTGCATCAAGGTAAGAAAGAAAATCGGCAATGGCCTTATCCAGACGCAAATAAGTGTCTTCGGTTTCAATGGCATGCGTGCCCACCTGATGGCCTATATAGTCGGTGCTCGAGCAGCTCACCGTCAAGAGGTCGGTCTCGGCATCGGCACCCAGCTGTTCGCCGTCAAGGGCTGCCTTGGCCATGTCAAAGGTGAGGGCATTGCCAAACGGTGTATTTCTGATAACGCCATATCCATATTTCTTATATAAAGCAGGGAGGTTCAAGGGCAGCGTAGCCTCAACGCCAGGTCTAACGTCGGCCTCATATTCGTTCTTATCGCTGGTGCTCTCTATATAAGTGTTTTTCGGATAAAGCGTATTCCACTTTTCAGAGAGATACTGTTTAGCCAACTGTTTGTTGTTAAACGCCTCAACCCACTGTGGCAACTTATCCATATAATAAGAACTGGTGATGAAATGACCCGTAACATCGTCAAACCAGAAAGCGCCGTTAGGATTATGACCCGCAGGCAGAATAGAGGCGCGATCTTTCAAGGCTACGCCCACCACCTTGGCTCTGCCGTTTGATGCTATCTTCATCTCGTCGCCAATGGTTGTTACCCACAGGTTTCGGGGCGACATCAGTCCAGCCTCGCTGGTGGTGCCCACAGGCTTTACAGTGTTATCGTCGGTGCAATACACCTTTTTGCCATTAATCACAAAGTTGTTTCCTGCAATGCCATGTATTGAAGGCACGCTACCCGTGTAGATGCAGGTGTGGCCAATGGCTGTAACCGAGGGCACATAAGGTATAACCGTATTTTCGCACGAATAGCCCTCGTTCAGCAATCGCTTAAAGCCACCGTCGGTATAACGCTGTTGGTAGCGGTAGAGATAGTCCCAACGCATTTGGTCAATCACAATGCCCACTACCAGTTTGGGACGCTCAACACCCCCTGCGTTTGAGGTTTGGCTCTGAGCCAAGGCTGCATTTGAAGCCACTGTTTGAGCCGAAGCCAAGGCACAGCCCAAGAATGTCATCACGACAACACTAAAAATCTTTTTCATTTTATTGTAAAGTTACTAATACCTTTTTCAGCGTGTAAAAGTAATTATTGTATGTGAAAAATGTGTTACACCGATGTTTAAATTTGGTTAACTATGAGAAGAAAAACATAAAAACAGCTGGTTGTGTTGGGGGTTGGAGGACGGGGCACAGAGG
>CAKQFW010000194.1 GCA_934230965.1 uncultured Prevotella sp. | reverse complement strand
TCACACAGCACATGTGGGCACAGTTTACCATTCTTACCGTGTCTACCTACATGATGCTTGAGCTAAACAACACCAATGCCCTGATACGCATATACAGCCGCATGGTGTCGTGCTCATACCTCATGCTGGCCGTCATGGCCCATTTTCTGCTGGTATCGGTGCCCTACGGCATGGTGCAGCTGCTGTTCATAGGCTTCTTGCTGCTGTTCTTTCGTGGCTATCAAGACAAGCGGGCATCAGGCACCCTCTTCTACGCCTATGTTATGTTAGGCGCTGCCAGCATCATCTTTAAACAGGTGCTTTATTTTGTGCCCGTAACATGGATATTGCTGCGCACCAACATTATGGCGGGCAATGTGCGCACATGGAGCGCATCGGTCATCGGCCTACTGATGCCCTACTGGTGCGTGGGCGGCTATTATCTCTACATGGGCGAGACCGACAAGTTTTTAAACAGCTTTAGCGCGCTGTGGCAGTTTGGCCCACTGGCCGACTTCAGCGTTTTATCGGCAGCACAAATAGTGAGTTTAGCGTTCATTATCTTGGTCGACGCCATTGGCATGATACATTTTCATCGCAACAGCTTTAAAGACAAAATACGCACACGCATGCTGTTTGAGGTGTTTATCACCCTCAGCCTTTGCATCATGGTCTTTATTGCCTTGCAGCCCCAGCACACCAACTTCTTGATGAGCATGCTGCTGCCCTGTGCCTCGCCCGTAATAGCCCACTTTATCTCGCTCACCCACACACGCGCCACAAACATTATATTTATTGTGCTGCTAATAGCGGTTGTCGGCATCACGGCTTGCAACCTGTGGCTGTTCTAACAAGCACACACTCTCTCAGAACAAGCACTCTCTCTCAACATCACACTCTCTCAACAAGCACACACACACTCGAAAAAGATATATGGATGCAATCACATCATTTTTAGTTGAATGGGGCTACTGGGGCATGCTGCTCTCGGCCTTCTTGGCGGGCAGCGTGTTTCCGTTTAGCAGCGAGGCCGTTATGCTGGCGCTGCTGGCTACGGGGCTCGACACCTGGCAGCTGGTGGCCTACGCCACCGTGGGCAATGTGGCGGGCGGCATGTTCAATTATGTTATTGGCAGTTTAGGCCGACTCGACTGGATAGAACGCTATCTGCACGTAAAGCCCGAACAGATGGAGCGCGCCAAACGCTTTATGCATGGCCACGGCGCCTGGATGGGCTTCTTTGCCTTTGTGCCCTTGCTGGGCAGCGCCATCACAGTGTTGCTGGGCTTGATGCGTGCCAACCCTTACATCTCGGTGCTAAGCATCACGCTGGGCAAGTTTATACGCTACTGGCTATTGGCCTATGGAGCTGAACTAATTTTCTGATTAGCTGAGCTGATTGTCTGATTGCTGTGCTACACCCCACTACATATAAAAAGCAAGCCCCCGTGGCGAAGAGAAAGAGAGAGATAGGTTTAACAATAAAAAAACTCAAGTTTTCTAATGTTTGAAAAATTTAGCAAGATAAAACCATCAATGCGAAGGTTAATAAACATAAGCCCAATGGCTTGTGCCCTACATATTATGGGCAGCTTGTTGCTAAGCTGCTTGTTGCTGCTGTCGGCTTGCACCGAGAAGAGCCATTATGACAAGCCCACCATCACAGTAACCATTGAGCCGCTGCGCTACTTTACCGAGCAGATAGCGGCCGACCGTTTTCAGGTAGTAACGATGGTGCCTCGTGGCGGAAGCCCCGAAACCTACGAGCCCTCGGCACAGCAAATGACGGCCCTCGCGCATAGCAGCCTATATATAAAGGTAGGCGAAATAGGGTTTGAGCGCACATGGACCAAACGCCTACAAGACAATGCGCCCCACTGCCTCTTTGTTAACGCTTCAGAAGGCATTGCGCCCCTATCAACACCCCACGGCCATGCCGACCCCCACACCTGGATGAGCGCAAAAAACGCTCGCCTCATGGCGCAAAACATCTTTAAGGCGCTGTGCGAGGTTAATGCTGCCGACAGTGCCTTGTTCCGTAAAAACCTGAACACGCTGCTGGCCACCATCGACAGCGTTGACGCCAACATACGCCAGCAACTGGCCTCGAAGCCACAACGCGCCTTCTTAATATACCACCCCGTGCTTACCTATTATGCACACGAGTATGGCCTGAAGCAGATAACGCTGGAAGAAGAAAGCCACGAGCCCAGCGCTGCCGACCTGCAACGCGTAACCGATGCGGCCCGCGCACAAGGGGTGAGCACCTTCTTTGTGCAGCGCGAGTTTGCCAATGCTAACATTAAGGCCGTGCAGCGCGAGCTAAACTGCAAACAGGTAGACATCAACCCATTGGGCTACCAGTGGAACAAAGAAATGACACACATTGCGCAGAAACTGAAATAAGCGGCAGAGCTGAAAAGAAGATGCGGTTAAACTGAAAAAGAAAAGAGCCATGACCACAACAGAAACAAGAAACAATGTGCTGCTTACCCTCTCGCACATCTCGGCATCATACGATGGAAAGCGTGTGCTAAACGATGTGTCGATGGCAGTAGCAAAGAACGACTTTTGGGGCATTGTAGGCCCTAACGGCGGCGGCAAGACCACACTGGTGCGACTGATGCTGGGCCTGAAGCAGCCCGACGAAGGCATGGTGACCTATTATAACAACGACGGCCAGCCCACCCGACATATTGCCATAGGCTATCTGCCACAATACACACACATCGACAGACAGTTTCCTATCTCGGTGCGCGAAGTGGTGCTGAGCGGACTGAGCAACCAAAAACGCCTCTTGCAGCCCTACACCCATCAGCACCACACCATGGTTAACGAAACGCTGCAACGCCTCGACCTTACCGAGCTGGCCAACAGGCACATAGCAGCGCTAAGCGGTGGCCAACTGCAACGTGTGTTGCTGGCGCGCGCCATCGTGGCCAAGCCCGACATCTTGGTGCTGGACGAGCCCAACACTTATATGGACCGCCACTTTCAGCGCGACATGTATGCGGTGCTGCACGAGCTGAACAACCATTGCGCCATCGTCATCGTAAGCCACGATGTAGATGCGGTGCGAGCCCACACTAAACAAGTGGCGTTTGTAAACCGAGGCCTAACGTTAACAATACCCGAAGAGGCACAGGCACTGAAAGAAATACCCAAAGAAGCTCAGGCTCTGAAAGAATAAGCATGGGTGCGGCTTAAAAAATACTAATTAATTTTGTATTGCGCACTATTTGCGTTACCTTTGCGGTTTAGCAAAAAGAGTTGCAAGAACATTTGCAAGATATTTGAAAGAATATTTGAAATAAAAATCATTCATATCATATTTTTTAGTTAAAAGATTAATGAAACAGTACAAGTTAGTGGACAACGTCCTTGGATGGCTTACATTTCTCATTGCCGCTTTCGTTTACTGCTCAACCATTGAGCCGACAGCGAGCTTTTGGGACTGTCCAGAGTTTATCACAACAGGTTACAAACTGGAAGTAGGTCACCCACCTGGGGCACCCTTCTTCATGCTCACCGCCAACCTGTTCTCACAGTTGGCAAGCGACCCCTCACAGGTGGCACGTATGGTAAACACCATGAGCGCCCTGCTCAGTGCTACAACCATCTTGTTCCTTTTTTGGAGCATCACACACCTCACCCGCAAACTAATTGTTAAAGACTGGAGCAGCCTTACCACTGCCAAGCTCATTGCTATTGAGGCTTCGGGCCTGGTGGGCGCACTTATCTACACCTTCAGCGACACCTTCTGGTTCTCGGCCGTAGAGGGCGAGGTTTATGCTTATTCTTCGGCTTTTACCGCCATCGTGTTCTGGCTCATCCTGAAATGGGAAGACCATGCCGACGAGCCACATGCCGACCGCTGGCTGGTGCTCATTGCCTACATGACGGGCTTGTCGATAGGTGTTCACCTGCTCAACTTGCTCTGCATACCCGCCATTGTGCTGGTTTACTGCTACCGCCGTTTCCCCAATATCGAACTGAAAGGCTCGCTCATAGCGCTGGCCGTTTCGTTCGTCATCGTGGCCGCTGTGCTGTATGGCGTGGTGCCTGGCATCTTTACCGTGGGCGGATGGTTTGAGCTGTTCTTTGTAAACACCTTGCACT